>CAZOIX010001019.1:0-1909 GCA_964579685.1 uncultured Mycobacterium sp. | reverse complement strand
TCCGCATGCCGTCCCCGACCGCCGCCGGAGGTCCGCGCCGCACGACCGGCGGGCCCGGCCGACGCCCAGACGCGGACGAATTCCTCTGACGAGCGTACGTGAGGGGGCTGTCCGACGGAGACCGGTCGGGCCGCATTGTCGGTGGTGAGGGCACCCTTGGTTGCCGTGACGGCGCGGGCGCACGGCGGCGGCCGAGACGACTTTGGACGGCGGCCAGCGCGGCGTGGGCCTCGGGGACATCGGCGGCCAGCATCACCCCGATGATGATCGGCGTCATGATCAAGCCGAGCGCCGCCAGGCGCAGCAGCGACCCGCCGCCGCCCCAGGCCTCGGTGAGGGCGTCGAGCCGGAGCAGCTTGTCGGCGACGTGGGCGAGCAGCCCGGCGATCAACGACGCACAGATCGTGACGAGGATGGTCCGCACCACGGACAGCCCGACCAGGCGTCCGCCCGGCGGGTTGAGGCTGGCCCGCAACAGGTAGTAGCCGACGGTGGCTCCGGCAAGGAAGCCCAGGCCGTTGGCCAGGCCGAGAAAGCCGGCGACCAGATCGGGGTCGTCGGTGAGGTGGGGCGCCGCGACGGATGCGGCGATCTTCACGGCGGTGATCACGACGATAAGTGCGATCGGCGTCCACGGCTGCTCACGTGCGTAGAACACCCGCAGCGCAAGCAGCACAAGGGCGTAGGGGATCAACGTGAACGCGGACAGCGTGATCGCCATGCCGAGGTAGCCGGCGTCGACATCGCCGAAGTTCCCGTACGCGAACAGCGCGCTGCCGATGGCGGGCCCGCCGACCGTCATCATCGCCACGATCGGGATGAGCGTCACCATTGTCAGGCGGGTGGCCAAGGACAGGTCGGCCAGTACCGCGGGGGTGTCGTTGGCGGCGGCGTTACGGCTCAGCCGCGGCATCACCACGGTCAACACGGTGACGCCGATCATGCCGAACGGCAGCATCAGGACCAGCCAGGTGTAGTTGTAGATCGCCGGGCCGGAAGCCGCAGCGCCGCTGGCGATTCGGTTGCCGACGATCAATCCGATCTGACTGATCAGGACATAGAGCACCATCGCGGACGCCATCGCACCGAACTGCTTCAAGCGGTCGTCGATGCCCCACAGCGGACGCAGGCTGACCCGTTCGCGCCGCAACGCGACGAGCAGGACCACGACCTGCGTCACCGTGCCCAGCGTCATGCCGATACCGAGGACGAGCAGCTTGGCGTTGCCCATCCGCACCGGATCCACCGAAAGTTCGCCGGGTACAAGGAGATAGAGCCCAAGCGTGGCGATCGCGACGATGTTGTTGCACACCGGCGCCCAGGCCGGTGGCCCGAAGACGTTGCGGGTGTTGAGGATGGCCATGAACACCGACGACAGCCCGTAGAACACCACCTGCGGCAGCAGCAGATAGGCGAACGCCGTGGTGAGGTCACGGTTCACCTGGGGGTCGTCGCCGAGCATCAAGCCGACCAGCGCCGGTGCGGACACGATGGCGAGTGAGGTGGTGACCAGCAGCAGCGTGGTCGCGAGCGTGACGAGCCTTCGCACGAATGCGGTACCGCCGTCGGGGTCATCGCGTTCGGCGCGGGCGAGCACGGGCACGAAGATCGCGGTGAATGTCGCCTCGAGCACCAGCGCGGCGATCAGATTGGGGAGTTGGTAGGCCACCGAGAACGCGCTCGACAGGGCGGCGCCCAGGATGGTGGCGATCAGCACGATGCGCGCGAACCCGGTGAGCCGGCTGATCAGGGTGGCGAACGCCATGCCCCACGAGCGGGAGACCACGGCCGCATCGGACAGTTCGGGTCGTCCGGCGCGGCGCCGCGGTGCCGGTCCGCGCGGAAGCCGCGGCGGCGGCGTGACCTGGCGGCGCGGCGGCGGGAGCGGGCCGCCGAGGTCGATCCGGGG
>CAZOIX010001018.1:0-1916 GCA_964579685.1 uncultured Mycobacterium sp. | reverse complement strand
GAACGGGAAGAAGGTCGTGCCGTCTGGACGCATCGGATACGCCTCGTCGAGCATCGGGATCAGTTCGTCGCGGAACTGTTGCCACTGCTGGTCGGTGAGCCGGCTCTTCACCGGTCGCAGCGCCGTCCCGGTGATCCACTCCAACACCGGGTTCTCACCGGTGAGCTCGTGCACGTATGTCGTCTCCCATGCGTCCACCCGGCACCCCGCGTCGGCCATGAGCGCCGCGTAAGCCGACGGTGTGTCGACCTGACCTTCACGGAACGGAAAGTCCCGCAACGGCTCTGACCATCGCCGCTGACGCGCGAGCGTGCGAACAGCCTCATGTGACGGGGCATCGAAGTTCCCGGGGACCTGCATCGCGATCCATGCGCCCGACGCCAGCTGACGAGCCCACCGGACCAGCAGTTCGGTGTGCCCAGGCACCCACTGGAGGACGGCATTGGTCAGCACAACGTCGGTGTCGGGCCGCGGTTCCCAGGTCGTCACATCACCGACGTGGGCGTCGACACCACGCTCGCGCGCCGCCTCGACCATTTCCGGTGAGCTGTCCCACGCCTCGATGACGGCGTCGGGCCAGCGTTGCGCCAGCGCCACGGTGAGGTTTCCCGGACCGCATCCGAGGTCGGCCACGCGGCGCGGCGATTCGGCTCCCACCCGCGCCATCAGATCGAAGAACGGCCGCCCGCGGTGATCTGCGAAGGTCAGGTAGACATCGGGATTCCACATTCCGCCAGTCTTGCATTCGGCGGGGATACCATGCGGACGTGACGAGTTCGGACACCACCCCGGTTGATCCGCCCATCCCCGTTCCCGACGTTGCCGGAGCTGATGCGACTGCCGGCGGACTGCCCCGTCGCATCGACCTGACACTTCGTCAGCGGCTCATCGTGGATTCCTCCGCGGCTGCCGACATCGCCTTACGTACTGCGATCGCCTCGTTAATCGCTGCCACGATGCTTCCGACGCTCGCGGGAGGACTACGCGGGAAACGATCGCGCGCCGAACGGGATCAGCTCAGGTTCTACGCCGAGCTGGCCGCCGCCAAGGATCCTGCGTTGTCCTTTCCCGCGCCGACTGCTTTGCCGCGGGTCGCGTCCCGCCCGGCCAGCCCGATTGCCGAGTGGGTCGCCAAGGGCAACGTGCAGAACATTCGGTTCGACAGCAGTTTCGAAGCCGTCAACCCGGCGCTGCGCGAACAGTGTCGAGGCTTCACACGTAACAACGTGGTACACGCGCAGCATTGGCGCCATGATGACGGGCCGCATCCGACGCTATGTGTGATCCACGGATTCATGGGATCGCCCTACCTGTTCAATGGGTTGTTCTTCTCGCTGCCGTGGTTCTACCGATCCGGCTATGACGTTCTGCTGTACACGATGCCGTTCCACGGCAGCCGCGCCGAAAAGGGTTCGCCTTTCAGCGGTTACGGGTTCTTCGCCAACGGTTTCTCCGGTTTCGCGGAGGCGATGGCACAAGCCGTCCACGACTTCCGGTCCATCATCGACTACCTCGAATACACCGGTGTCGATCGCATCGGGCTGACCGGAATGTCGCTTGGCGGTTACACTTCGGCGCTGCTCGCCAGCATCGACGACCGCATCCAGGCTGTCATTCCCAATGTTCCCGTCGTCACACCTGATCAGACCGTCGAAGAGTGGTTTCCCGCCAACAAGGTGGTGCAGTTGCGGAGTCTGCTGTCGAACACCGACCCTGAACTCACCAGGTCGGCGACGCTGTACTCTTCGCCGCTGAATTATCAGCCCCTGGTGCCCAAGGAGCGTCGCCTGATCATCACCGGTCTGGGTGACCGACTGGCTCCGCCGGAGCAGGCCGAAATGCTATGGGAACACTGGGATCGGTGCGCATTCCACTGGTTCCCCGGAAATCACCTCCTGCACGTCAGCCAGCCAGAC
>CAZOIX010001017.1:0-1920 GCA_964579685.1 uncultured Mycobacterium sp. | reverse complement strand
GGTGTTCAGCGCCAGTGGTCGCACCATCACGTTCGCCGGCTTCCTCAAGGCCTAGGTCGAGAGCATCGCCGACCAGGCGGGCGGCGAGGCCGACGACGCCGAGAGCCGGCTGCCGCAGCTCGAGCAGGGTCAGCGGGTCGATGCCAAGGAGCTCACCGCCGACGGGCACACCACATCGCCGCCCGCCCGCTTCACCGAGGCGTCGCTGATCAAAGCGCTGGAGGACCTCGGTATCGGTCGGCCGTCGACATATTCGTCGATCATCAAGACCATTCAGGACCGCGGCTACGTGCACAAGAAGGGCAGCGCCCTGGTGCCGTCGTGGGTCGCGTTCGCCGTCACCGGGCTGCTCGAGCGGCACTTCGGTCGATTGGTCGACTACGGGTTCACCGCCGCGATGGAGGATGAGCTCGACGAGATCGCCTCGGGCAACGAGCAGCGGACCAACTGGCTGACGAACTTCTACTTCGGCGGTGACCACGGGGTGGCCGACTCGATCGCGCGCTCGGGCGGTCTGAAGAAACTGGTCGGCGTGAATCTCGAGGGTATCGATGCTCGAGAGGTCAACTCCATCAAGCTGTTCGACGATGAACAGGGCCGCCCGATCTATGTCAGGGTCGGCAAGAACGGGCCGTACCTGGAACGGATGGTCGCCGATCCGGACAATCCTGGTGAGCTCAAGCCGCAGCGCGCGAACCTCAAAGACGGGCTGACACCTGACGAGCTGACGCTCGAACTCGCCGAAAAGCTCTTCAGCACACCACAAGAGGGCCGTCCTCTCGGTGTCGATCCTTCGACGGGTCACGAGATCGTCGCCAAGGACGGCCGGTACGGTCCGTACGTCACCGAGGTGCTGCCCGCGCCGGACGAGCCCGAAGACGATGCGGGCGCGCCTGCGAAGAAGGGCAAGAAGCCGACGGGGCCCAAGCCGCGTACCGGCTCGCTGCTGCGCACGATGGATCTGGAAACGGTGACGTTGGAAGACGCGCTGCGGCTGCTCTCCCTTCCGCGGGTGGTCGGGGTGGATCCCAATACGAACGAGGAGATCACCGCGCAGAACGGCCGGTACGGCCCATACCTCAAGCGCGGCACAGATTCTCGCTCACTGGCCACCGAAGAGCAGATGTTCGATATCACGCTGGACGAGGCGTTGAAGATCTACTCGGAGCCCAAACGCCGCGGTGGACAACGGGCTTCGGCGCCGCCACTGCGCGAACTGGGCAACGACCCCGCGACGGACAAGCCGATGGTGATCAAGGACGGCCGGTTCGGTCCCTACGTCACCGACGGCGAGACCAACGCGAGCCTGCGCAAGGGCGACGATGTGCTGTCGCTGACCGATGAGCGTGCCGCCGAACTGCTCGCCGACCGCCGCGCGCGGGGCCCGGTCAAGCGCAAGAAGGCCGCCAAGAAGGCTCCGGCGAAGAAGAAGGCCGCCAAGAAGGCCTAGAGGCTGCTGCGTCCGGCAGCCGCTTCCTCCGGTGACACCAGGTTCAGCGGCCGAGCCAATTGCGTCGGCGCCACGCGGCCGCGCAGTTCGACGATCTCGCCGACGTCCCAGCACAACGCCTCCGCGTCGAGCGCACCGCTGACCGCGATGGCCGAGGCAAGCACATGCCCGGCCTCCAGCTTGGCCAACTCGGTCAGGCGCGCTGCCTCGTTCACCGGGTCACCGATGACGGTGTACTCGAAACGGGCCTGTGCGCCGATGTGGCCGGCGATGGCGCGGCCGGCCGAGACCCCGATCCCGAATTCGGTTTGGTCCAGCACCTTGATCACCTCGTCGTGCAGTTCACGAGAGGCCGCCAACGCGGCCCCGCAGGCATCCGGGTGTTCGATCGGAGCGCCGAAGATCGCCAGCGCCGCGTCGCCCTGGAACTTGTTGACGAAACCGCCGTGGCGATTCACGGTGTCGACGAC
>CAZOIX010001016.1:0-1923 GCA_964579685.1 uncultured Mycobacterium sp. | reverse complement strand
CGCACTGGGCGCTCGAATAGGCGACGTAGATGACCGCGCTCAACATCCCGAGGGAGTGTGCGGAAACGCCAAGGCGGTCTCGCACCTGCTCGGCGACGATGCCGATCATGACTGCGGTCAGTAGGCCCAGACCCAGGAACAGCGTGCCGAGGCCCCAGACGACGATTGCCTTGCCCCACTGTGGAGCGCGCTCAGCGGTCTCCATGGCACACCCCTAAGTCCAGCCACTCAGCCCTGACCGGCGTGGGATCAGTTGGCTGAGAATAGCCGCTGACCGCTTCGCTGTGGCGGCTTTTCCGATCTTGTTTTGAAGGTGGCTCTCAGCCCCGTCGCATGGTCAACAGCGAAAAGAACTGATACGACGGATCGCTTTCATCGAGCGTCCCCTTGAGAGTGTCCGCCGTGATCGGATGGCCCATATCCATCGAGGATGGATCGCTCACCCGCGCCCAGTCGGTGACGATGGTCCGTTCGATCAACTTCCAGACACCATCACGTTTCTCGTACTTGTCGAGATAGCGCCCGCCGATGATGAGGTCGATGTCTCGCTCCTTACCGGCGAGCGTGTGGACAGCGATGTTGTAGATCTCGCCCTCGGCCGCATTCCCGTCGATCGCGAAGTTCACGGTTGTGATGTTGTGCGCCATCGCTCGTAGGTAGGGACGGGAAGCGACAAGCTGTTCGAAGAACCCCTCAACCGAACCCGTCGAGAATGCACCGTGGGCGTCGACGGCGTCATGGTGATAGAGCTCCCGCAGCGCAGCGATATCACCCCGATCGACCGCTCGGCAGTACGCGTGGACGAGCTTTCGCAGCGCATGCTCATCGAGCATTTCCTGTAGTGCTGGGTCCATCGCGCTCACCCTAAAGCCTCGTCGGAGACGTCGAAGTAATTCTGGTAGCGGGCCGTGCGCTCACGGAGCACCTTCTCGTCCAGACCTGTTTGGGTGAACGTGTAGTGGTGCCCGCCGTGCTCGTGGGCGGGCTGGGCGGCGAGGAAACCGCGCATTTTGGTTTCGGCTTCGGTCGTGAAGGTCAACCCGAGCCGGTCATACGCTGCGGCGATGGTGCCGACCGGGTCGGCCGCGAACGCGCGGTACTGCACGTCGACCACCTGCGCAGCGGGCACGATCCCGGACTCGCGGGCATCGACCGACCGGTCGAGGCCGTCAATGACGTATTCGGCCCACTCGGCGGCCACCGATTCGATGGGCGTTTCCGCGCTGGCGAAGGTGCGAATGGTGCGGGCCAGCGACGACACCGATGCGATGGTCCGCAGCGGATCGCGGTGGGTCTGAATGACCAGTGCATCCGGGTATTGCGCCATCATCGCGTCCAGTGCCCAGATGTGCCCGGGCGACTTGAGTACCCAGCGCTGCACCGGAATTCGGGACTGCAGATGCTGCAGGAACATGCGGTGCCAGGTATACGCCGACGTCATGTCGCTCTGCAGTAGCCACGTGGCGTAGGTCGGGACGCGATAGATCGTCGGGAAAATGAAGCTCCGCAGATCCATTGCGGTGATGCGCACGCATTCCTGAGCCAGCAGCGGGCCGAGGGGATGCATGGCCTTCAGGTCCGGGATGATCGACTTCATCATCTCCTGAATCTGACGACTGTCCTCGATGCGAGGGTCGCTGTCATACGTCGCTGCCTCCGGGGGCGGACACGGCGCATCGACTTCCCACGTCAACGGAGCCCTGGCAGCCGGATCCTGTGCAAGCAACTCGAACAGGATCGTCGTTCCCGTGCGCACCTGACCGACGATGAATATCGGCCGGTCGATCGATGATTCGGTGATGTCGGGGTGCGCACGCCGATAGTCGACCACCTGCAGGCGCCGGGTGAGGGAGCCGACGAGGTCGGCCTGTGCGACGACTTCGCCGAACTCCGTCAGTCCGGCCTCGACGCTCAGCGCTTCGG
>CAZOIX010001015.1:0-1924 GCA_964579685.1 uncultured Mycobacterium sp. | reverse complement strand
GGTGAGCAGTGAACCCGAGGTCGTCGAGATGGACGACGAGGTCGCCGAGATCCCTTTGATCACCGCCCCGGTGGGGATGGATGTGCCGTCGCCGATGGCCGACCTGCCCACTGGCGCGAAGTTCGGCACCCTGGTCCACGCCGTACTGGAGACCGCGGACCCGTTCGCATCCGACCTGGCGGCGGAGTTGGAGGCGCAGATCCGGGCGCATGCCGTGTGGTGGCCCGTCGACGTCGCGGCGGCCGACCTGGCCACCGCGATGACGCCGATGCACGACACGCCCCTGGGTCCACTCGCGCCCGGGGTGACGCTGCGACAGATCGGTCTCCACGACCGCATGCGGGAGATGGACTTCGAATTCCCGCTCGCAGGCGGAGATCTGAGACAATCGGCGCCGGATATCAAGCTCGGCCATGTCGGGGAGTTGCTGGGAGAGCACCTCAACGCGGATGACCCGCTGGCGTCGTACGCGGACCGACTGACCGGGGCAGCGCTGAGTGGGCAGGCCCTCAAGGGCTACCTCTCCGGTTCGGTCGACGCGGTGCTGAGGGTCGGCGAGCGATACCTCGTCGTCGACTACAAAACCAACTGGCTGGGCGACCCTAACCGGCCGCTCACCGCGGCGGACTACGCGCAGCCCAGGCTGGCCGAGGCGATGCTGCACTCCGACTATCCGCTGCAGGCCCTCCTGTACAGCGTTGTGCTGCATCGGTTCCTGCGGTGGCGGCTGCCGGGATATGTCCCGGAGACGCATCTGGGCGGCGTGATGTATCTGTTCCTACGCGGCATGTGCGGGCCGGACACGCCGGTCGTCGACGGACACCCGGCCGGGGTGTTCAGTTGGCGTCCGCCCACGTCGCTCATCACGTCGATGTCTGATCTTCTCGAAGCGGGCAGGGCGGTGGCATGACGAGCGTCGAGTGGCGGCATGCGGTCAGCACGGCCGGCCTGCTGCAGATCTTCGCCGATGCCGAGGTGATCGAGGCCTCGGATGTCCATGTGGCACAGCGTCTCAGCGCCATGGCATCCGAAGCCAACGACGCGGTAGCTCTCGCCGTGGCGCTGGTGGTGCGCGCGCTGCGGAACGGGTCGGTGTGCCTCGACGTGCGGTCGGTCGAGGAGCAGGTGGGCGTCGACGGGCTGCCATGGCCCGCTGTCGACGCGTGGCTCGCGCTGATCCAAGCGAGTCCCCTGACAGGCAAACCCCCGGTGCTGCGGGTGGATGGCACCCTGCTTTACCTCGACAGATACTGGCTCGAAGAGCGGCAGGTGTGCGACGACATCCTCACCCTGATCGCCGCCAAACCGGCCAAGGCCACGCCCGCCATCGACCGACTCTTCCCGAAGGGCTTCGAGGAGCAGCGCGCCGCCGCGGAAGTGGCGCTGTCACAGGGCTTGACGGTGTTGACCGGCGGCCCCGGCACGGGCAAGACGACGACGGTTGCGCGGCTGCTTGCGCTGCTGGCCAGCGGGACACAGCTTCGGATCGCGCTGGCGGCGCCGACAGGCAAAGCGGCCGCGCGGCTGCAGGAGGCGGTTGCCTTCCAGGTCGACAAGCTTGACGACGCCGCGGATCGCGACGCTCTCTCGGGGTTGCATTCGACCACGCTGCATCGTCTGCTCGGCAGCAAGCCGGATACCTCAGCGAGGTTCCGTCACAACCGCGCCAACCGGCTGCCCCACGACGTGATCGTGGTCGACGAGACGTCGATGGTGTCGCTGACCATGATGGCGCGCCTGCTCGAAGCCGTACGCCCGGACGCCCGGCTGATCGTCGTGGGTGACCCCGACCAGCTGGCCTCGGTGGAGGCGGGAGCGGTGCTCGCCGATCTCGTCGACGGGCTCGGCGCCTCCCGTATCGCCGAGCTGAAGACCTCGCACCGGTTCGGCGAGTCGATCGGCACCGTCGCCGCAGCGATCCGCA
>CAZOIX010001014.1:0-1928 GCA_964579685.1 uncultured Mycobacterium sp. | reverse complement strand
CCAGCATCACCGTCGCCGCCGGTCTCGGGATCAACGGATCTTCGGTCATGCTCGCCTCCTGTGCGCGGCTCGACTCCTGGCCCGACGCGCGAAGTAACGGCCGTCGGCGTGCTCGAGAACGATCGACTGCCCAAATGCCTTCGACAGGTTCTCGGCGGTCAGCACGTCGGGAAGAAGTCCGGAGTCCACGATCTTGCCCTCGGACACCAGGGCCGGAGAGTCCGGGTCGAGGGCAAGATCCTCCAGCCGGGCCAGCAGGTCCTCACGGCCGCCGAGGTCCAGGCCGGCAGCGGGTTCGTCGAGCAACAGCAACTCGGGGTCGGTCATCATCGACCGCGCGATCAGCACGCGCTTGCGCTCCCCTTCGGACAGGGTGCCGTAGGCGCGTTCGGCGAGATGCTCGGCACCCACGCTCTCGAGCATGTCGATCGCCTGCTCGTAGTCGACGTCGTCGTAGCGCTCCCGCCAGCGGCCCAGCACCGAGTACCCGGCCGATACGACCAGGTCGCGCACCACCTCGTCGTCGGGCACCCGCTGGGACAGTGCCGAACTGCTGAGACCCACGCGCGATCGGAGCTCCGACATGTCGACCCTGCCCAGGCGCTCACCGAGCACCAGCGCCGTCCCCGACGACGGGTACTCCATCGCGGCCGCGATGCGAAGCAACGACGTCTTGCCTGCGCCGTTGGGCCCGATGACCACCCAGCGTTCGTCGAGTTCGACCGACCACGTGATGGGCCCCACCAGAACCCGACCGCCGCGGCGAAGCGACACCTTCGCGAAGTCGATCAGCAGGTCGGGGTCGGCTGTATCTCCTTCGGCGACTGGCACCGTCTCATCGTAGTGAAGCGATTTCGGCGTGTTCGGTCGCGCTCAGCATGACTGCGCACACCCAAATCGCTGGCCTCGGCAACCGAGGCCCAGCCGCTGACGGCCACCACGCGCTTTGGCGTGATGCGCACGAAGAACTGCACGAGCGGGCCGATGCCGAACGCGTAGAGCACGGTGCCCACGCCGACGGTGCCGCCGAGCAGCCACCCCAGGGCCAGTACGGTCGCTTCGATCGACGTACGGACCAACCGCACCGACAGCCCGGTCCGCACGACCAGTCCGGTCATCAGGCCGTCGCGGGGTCCGGGGCCGAGTCCGGCGCCCACATAGAGCACTGTGCTGAATGCGTTGAGCACCACCGCCCCGACCATCATCGCGATCCGCACCGGCAGCGACGCCGGCTGCTCCATGAGCAGCATGCCGAGGTCGACGGTGATCGCGATGACGATGACATTGGCGATGGTGCCGATGCCTGGCCGGTTGCGCAGCGGGATCCAGGCCAGCAGTACCGCCACGCCGACCACCGCGGACGCGATGCCGATCGTCATGCCGGTGTGCAGTGTCAGGCCTTGGTGGAATACGTCCCACGGGTCGAGTCCCAGCCCGGCACGCACCATCATCGCCATCGAGAACCCGTAGCCGGCCAATCCCGCCAGCAGCGCCATACCGCGCAGGGACGCCCGTAGCACGCCCGTCACGAGTGATGCGGGAAGCGCATCCGGATGAGCTCCACCTCTCGGGCGATGCGCTCGGCGTCGCGATCGAAGTAGTCGACACATCCCGCCGGCCCGGCCCAGCTGAACGTCCTCGAGAGTCCGCGGCCCAATTTCGATATCCAATTCGTACCCATGCTTCGATAATCGACGGCAACTGGCTTGCCTTTCAATAGCCAGTCAGCGCATACTGGCCTGCAATGACGGTAGAAGTGACGGCACGTGCGCTCGATGTGGACCTATTGGCCCGCGAACTCGGCAACTGGCGCACATCCAGTCAAAGTGGACCTGCCTACCAAGGGCTGGCGGACGCGATCCGCTTGCTGATCGTCGACGGCCGGCTGCCGGTCGGCGCGCGACTGCCCAGCGAGCGCACACTCGCCG
>CAZOIX010001013.1:0-1930 GCA_964579685.1 uncultured Mycobacterium sp. | reverse complement strand
AGGCGCTGCCGATCGCGGCGTTCTCGATGATGCGCGCGATGTCGACCAACAACGACGATCCCGAAGGAGCCTCGCGGCCCTTCGACAAGAACCGCGACGGATTCGTCTTCGGTGAGGCCGGTGCGCTCATGGTCATCGAGACCGAGGAGCACGCCAAGGCACGCGGCGCGAAGCCGCTGGCCCGGTTGATGGGGGCGGGCATCACCTCCGATGCCTTCCACATGGTCGCGCCTGCCGCCGATGGTCTGCGCGCCGGACATGCGATGAAGCGGGCGATGGAAACCGCGGGGCTCGATCCCAAGGACATCAGCCACGTGAACGCGCATGCCACGGCCACTCCGATCGGCGACACCGCCGAAGCCAACGCGCTGCGGGTGGCCGGAGTGGAGCACGCCGCGGTGTACGCACCGAAGTCGGCGCTCGGCCACTCCATCGGAGCGGTCGGGGCGTTGGAGTCGATCCTGACGGTGCTCGCGCTGCGCGATGGCGTGATTCCACCGACACTGAATTACGAGACCCCTGACCCCGAGATCGATCTCGATGTCGTCGCGGGCGAGCCACGGTATGGCGAATACCAGTACGCCATCAACAACTCGTTCGGCTTCGGTGGTCACAATGTCGCTCTGGCGTTCGGGCGCTACTGAGCCGCTACTGAGCTAGGAAGGAACTCTCAAAGCAGTAATGGGAGCGTTGGCTACGGGGAACGGCTTCCCCAACGTAGTCGTCACCGGTTATGCGATGACGACCGCTTTGGCGACCGATGCGGAGACCACCTGGCAGCGGCTGCTGGACGGGCAGAGCGGCATTCGGCTGCTCGACGACCCGTTCGTCGAGCAGTACGACCTGCCGGTCCGCATCGGTGGCCACCTGCTGGAGAACTTCGAGGACGAGTTGACGCGGGTGGAACTGCGTCGGCTGTCCTACCTGCAGCGGATGTCGACCGTGCTGGGACGGCGGGTCTGGGAGCACGCCGGATCACCCGACGTCGACCCCCGACGCCTGATGGTCTCCATCGGCACCGGCATGGGCTCCAGCGAGGAACTGCTGTACGCCTATGAAGGCCTGCGCGCCAAGGGTCTTCGGGCGGTGTCACCCCTGGCCGTACAGATGTACATGCCGAACGCGGCGGCTGCTGCCGTCGGGCTCGAACGCAAGGCCAGGGCCGGGGTGAGCACCCCGATCTCGGCCTGCGCTTCGGGATCTGAGGGCATCGCGCAAGCGTGGCGACAGATCGTGCTCGGCGAGGCCGACATGGCGATCTGCGGCGGCGTCGAAACCAAGATCGAGGCGGTGCCGATCGCCGGCTTTGCGCAGATGCGCATCGTGCTGTCCACCACCAACGACGATCCCCCCGGAGCCTGTCGCCCGTTCGACAGGGACCGCAACGGTTTCGTCTTCGGTGAGGGCGGCGCGTTGATGGTGATCGAGACCGAGGAACACGCCAAGGCCCGCGGCGCCACCATCTACGCGCGCCTGATGGGCGCCAGCATCACCTCCGACGGGTTCCACATCGTGGCGCCGGATCCCAACGGTGAGCAGGCCGGTCATGCGATGACGCGGGCCATCCAACTCGCGGGCCTGTCCCCTACCGACATCGACCACGTCAACGCGCACGCCACCGGCACCAGCGTCGGCGACGTCGCCGAAGGCAAGGCCATCGACAATGCGTTGGGCACTCACAAGGCCGCGGTCTACGCACCCAAAGGGGCACTCGGCCACTCGGTCGGCGCGGTCGGCGCCGTCGAGTCCATCCTCACGGTGTTGGCGTTGCGGAACGGAGTCATCCCCCCGACGCTGAACCTCAAGAACCTGGATCCGGAGATCGACCTCGATGTCGTTGCCGGTTCGCCGCGACCCGGCAACTATCAATACGCGATCAACAACTCGTTCGGATTCGGTGGGCACAACGTCGCGCTCGCCTTCGGTCGGT
>CAZOIX010001012.1:0-1936 GCA_964579685.1 uncultured Mycobacterium sp. | reverse complement strand
CGGGAAGCACGTCGTCGAAGGAATAGCCGGCTTCGGCGACCGTCGCCTCGGTCACGGCGTCCATGGGGATGCGGGACTCGCCTCCGGTGGCGGCGGCTCGGCGCCGGCTCTGCGCCTCGATCAGTTCGCGAATCTTGTGATGGCCGGTGCCGAGGATCTCGGCGGGCCTGCGCAGCGCCGCGGCCACCACCTTGCCGTCGATCACGACAAGGCGCAGATCGTCGCCGGGAGCACGCTGTTCGATCAACACCGCCGGGTGCTCCTTTCGGGCGCGTGCCAGCGCGTCGTCCAGTTCGTCGCCACCGTCGACGCCGACGGTGATGCCCTTGCCCTGTTCGCCGCGGGTGGGCTTGACCACCACATCGCCGACCTCGTCGAGGAAGGCGTGATCGTGTTCGTCGAAGGTGGCCAGGCGGCCCTTGGGCACCTGGATCCCCGCCTCGGATACCAGTCGTCGCGTCAGCCTCTTGTCGTCACATCGGGCCATCGCCACCGCGGAGGTGAACTCCGACAACGACTCTCGGGTGATGACGCTGCGCCCGCCGTGGGACAGCCGCATTTCGCCTGCTTCGGCGTCGAGAACCTCGACCCAGATCCCGCGACGCATCGCCTCGTCGGCGATGATCCGTGCGTAAGGGTTGAGATCGTCGACGGTCTCGGGCGGATGGGTGAACAGCGGTTCGTTGATGGCGTTCTTGCGCTTGACGGCCATCACCGGAACGCGTTCGAAACCCAGCTTCTCGTACAGCGCGATGGCGGCGCCGTTGTCATGGGCCACCGACAGATCCATGTAGGCCCGGCCCCGCTCGCGGTCGAGCTCGGCCAAAATGCGGGTGAGCGCTGCGCCGACGCCGGGCAGGCTGCAGGTCGGGTCGACGGCCAGTGTCCACAGGCTGGAGCCGTTCTCTGGGTCGTCGAACAACCGCTTGTGGTCGACGCCGGTGACGGTGCCCAGCAGCGATCCGTCATCGTCGCGGACGGCCACCAGATAGTCGAGCGCTTCATTCTGCTCGCTGTTGTCCCACAGCACCTCTACGGGGGCGGGCACCATCCCGCAGCGCATGTAGACCCGGTTGATCTCCTCGGCGTCGTCGGGGCTTCGGAGCGAGCGAACGGTGAATCCGTTGGTAGCGGGGGGTGACTCGGCGTCATCGGAGAACCTCAGCCGGTAGGTGTGACTGGGGTCGATGAACAACTCGGCGGGCGCCATCGAGACCAGCACGTGCGGTTCGCGGGCATACATGCAGATATCGCGGCGGCCGGGGCCTTCGTACCGCAGAACCTCGGCGAGCCTGGCCGGATCCGCAAAGGTTTGCCCGAATATCAGCCGCCCCCAACCCATTTCGACGACGACATCGTCGGCCATTTCGTCGACGAGGTGCTGCGGTGACGCATCGTGGAGGCCGAGCGTGATGGCTTCGGTGTTGTCGGGGTCCAAGGTGGTCACGCCGCCGTCCCAGTGATGCCGTGCCGCTGCAGCCACAGCTCGAGCAGTGCCAGCTGCCACAGCTCGTTGCCACGCAGCGGCGTGAGCCGTCCGTTCGGATCGGCGAGCAGCCGGTCGACCGCTTCGGGCCGGAACAGGCCACGATCCTTGGCCGCCGGGGCGTACAGGGCGTCGCGGACCATGTCCAGGTAGGGCCCTTCGAGGTGAGTCAGGGCGGGGACGGGAAAGTATCCCTTGGGGCGGTCGATGACCTCGGCCGGAATCACCCTCCTGGCCGCCTGTTTGAGCACGCCCTTGCCGTCGTGGGCGATCTTCAGCTCGGGCGGACAGGTGGCCGCCAGCTCGACCAGCTCGTGATCGAGGAACGGGACGCGACCCTCCAGGCCCCAGGCCATCGTCATGTTGTCGACGCGCTTGACCGGATCGTCGACCAGCATGACGGTGGTGTCCAGCCGCAGCGCGCGGTCGATGCCGGTCTGGGCACCGGCG
>CAZOIX010001011.1:0-1937 GCA_964579685.1 uncultured Mycobacterium sp. | reverse complement strand
ATCGAGATAAGACGGTGACACCGGGTCCGAACCCGCCCCGGCCAGGGCGGCCCCGACCGCGGGGTCGAACGGCGATGCGACGACGGTGGGCGTGTAGCGCACCGGCGACCGATTCGCGGGGCCCGGACTTGCGGGGCCGGAATCGCCGTCGGTGGTCGCCGTTTCGGCCGTGACCTGGGCCGCGCCGATGGCGACGGTCTGTGCCGCCGTGCCCTCCGGACGCGGGCTCAGGCCGGAGAGCAGTTGCACCGCCGGCCCGGTCAGGGGTCCGTCGCCGATCAGGATGGCGCCGCGGACCGTGGCGAACCCGAGGATCTGGTCGTGGTTGTGGCCGGCGGCGTTGACGGCGATGCCGGACAGCCGTGGGTCCCCGACCCGGTAGAGCGCGTCGAGGTCGGCCTGCGCGTACGTGGTCGCCACGACACACATTTGTTTGGCGAGCGTGCGCAGGCGATTGAGCCAGGCCACCGCGGCGTCCTGACCCGTGCCGGGATGGGTCGGTGTGCCGGGCCCGGCGTCGGGGCCGCTGTTGACGACGTAGCCGCCGGTCATGGCATTGACGGTGACGAGCAGATCCGGGTCGACGGCAAGACACGTCGCCATGCGCACATGCCCGTCGGGGTCGACCTCTGGGCCCGTCGCGAACTCCGCGGCCGACAACAGCGTGTCCAGGCGTCCGCCGGCGGCCAGGGAGGTCGCGAGATCGTCGTCGATGAGGCGCACGGGCGTGGTGCCGCCGGGCGCACCGGCGGCCAGCCGAGGTCGGTCGGCGATCGGCCACAACACGGTCAGGCCGATCGGTCTGGACGTGTCCGGCGGCACCACCGACGTCAGCGTGTCGTCGGTGTCGGAAGTGGGGTCGGGCGGGACGCCGAGCACCGGCAGCAGGAACCGGGCGTCGTCGAGCCGTGCCGGGTCGCCATAGTCCGGTGTGCCGTTGACGTTGACCATCACGGGGTAGATGCCGGGCATCTCGATGCCGAGCGACGGATCCTGCGTGGAGCGCAGGGGATAGGACAGGACAAACGGAACAGCACTGCCACGGTCCAATTCCGGTGCGAGAGTGATGAATTGGGCGACAGGCTCGAATTGGTCGACATTGCCGGCGAGGTTGGTCCGCAGCCCGGCCGACGTCGTCACCGCGCCGGCGTCCTCGAGTCGCACCATCACGTCGCGGACCGGGCGATCGCCGACGTTGGCGACGGTGCCCGCGACGGTGACGATGGGATTGCTGGTCGTGGTGACGACCTCGGGGGTGACACGGTCGATGTGCACGGCCAGGAAGCGCGTCGACGCCGGCTGTCCCGCGGCGACACGGGGAATCGCCATCGGCACCACGAACATTGCCAGCAGCGCGATCGCGAGAAGCAGTCGCGGCCCCGCCGCGCGGCGGATGCGCGGCCCCGTCGCCGTGGTCACGGCCCTTGGCCGCAGCCGTTCGTCCGCCGAGTTGCCTTTTCGTCGGGACGACGGTTGCGGGTGTGCGAGTGCGTCTGGGCCCGTCGCCGCGGCGAGGTCCGGGGCAGCGGCGGCAACGCAGCGGGCCCATCGGCGTGCAGCTTGTCGATCAACTCATGGGCGACCTCGGCGAGGCGGCGCTCGTCGGCGTAGGCCAGTCGCGACGGCAGGTCGGACAGCGGCACCCAGGCCACCTCGGTGACCTCGACGTCCTCGTCGGACAGCTCCCCATCCAGGAATCGCATGAGGTAATGGTGCACGGTTTTGTGGACGCGGCGGCCCTCGGTGACAAACCAGTAGTCGATGCTGCCCAGTGCGGCCAACACGCTGCCCTGGATACCGGTCTCTTCGGCGACCTCGCGAATGGCGGTCTGTTCCGCGGTCTCGCCGAGTTCGATGTGGCCCTTCGGCAGCGACCAGAGCATCCGGCCACGCCGGTCCGTGCGCCCGATCAGGGCCGCTACCTGCCCGTCCTTGGG
>CAZOIX010001010.1:0-1948 GCA_964579685.1 uncultured Mycobacterium sp. | reverse complement strand
TGCGGAACTGCCAGAAGGTGATCAGCACGTAGGCCGCGCACACCATCGCCATCGCACCCGCGGCCAGCCCGTCCAGCCCGTCGGTGAAGTTCACCGCGTTGGACCACGCGTAGATCATCGTCACGCAGAACACGATGAACAACGCGGGCGGGAGTGTGACCGTGGCGATTTCGCGGACATAGGACAGATCGGCGCTACCCGGAGTCAACCCGTCGCTGTTGCGGAACTGCAGTACCAGGACACCGAACAGCACCGCAGCCGTCAGGATGCCGACCGTCTTGGCCGTCTTGTTCAGGCCCAGGTTGCGCGACCGCCGGATCTTGATCAGGTCATCGGTGAAGCCGACGACGCCGAGTGCGCTTGCGAGCCCGAGGACGAGCAGACCCGACGCCGACGGGCCCTTACCGTCGATCACCACACCCACCAGATGGGTACCGAGATAGGACGCCCAGATTCCGGCGACGATGGCCACCCCGCCCATCGACGGGGTGCCGCGCTTCTTGTGGTGGCTCGGCGGCCCGTCCTCGCGGATCTCGTGACCGAACCCCTGCCTGGTGAACAGCCGGATCAGCACAGGGGTGAGCAGGATCGAGACCGCCAGGGCGATTCCGACGGCGATGAGGATCTGCCTCATGCGCCTGCATCCCCTTCCGGATCGGTGCCCTCGGCCATCAGCGCATCGGCCAGGGCTCCCAGCCCGGCCGCGTTGGAGCCTTTGACGAGCACCACGTCGCCGGACCGCAGCTCGGACTTCAGCACAGCAAGCGCCGCGTCGGCGTCGGCGACGATGGTGGCCTCAGACCCCCACGACCCCTCCATCACCGCGCCGTGGTGCATGGCGCTCATAGCCCTCCCGGTTCCGATGACGATCAGTCGTGAGACATCTAATCGCACCGCCAACCGGCCGATGCCGTCGTGTTCCGATATCGCGTCGTCACCGAGTTCGGCCATTTCGCCCAACACGGCCCAACTGCGGCGTCCCACGCGCGCCATCCAGGCCAGCGCCTTGAGCCCCGCGCGCATGGAGTCGGGATTGGCGTTGTAGGCGTCGTTGACGATCGTGACACCGTCGGAGCGCGTGGCAACCTGCATGCGGTGCCGCGACGCCGGGCCCGCCGCAGCCAGCGCTGCGGCGACCTGTTCGAGTGTCGCGCCGCATTCCAGCGCGACGGCGGCCGCGCACAGCGCGTTGGACACCTGATGGTCGCCGTGCACGGCGAGCGCGACGTCGACCTGACCGGCGCTGGTGTGCATGGTGAACCGCGGCCGGGCCAACTCGTCCAGCGTCACCGCTTCCGCCCACACGTCTGCGCCGGGAGACCGGGACACCCGCACGACCCGTGCCGCTGTCGCATCGGCCATCGCCGCGACCGCGGTGTCGTCGACGTTGAGGATCACCGCACCCGACGACGGGACAGCTTGGGGCAGTTCCGCTTTCGTCGCCGCGATCGCCGCCCGGGAACCGAACTCGCCGAGATGGGCGGTGCCGACGTTGAGCACGACTGCGATCGACGGCGGGGCGATCGCGGCCAGCGCCGCGATGTTGCCCCTGTGCCTGGCCGACATCTCCAACACCAGGAAGTCGGTGGAGTCCGTCGCCCGCAACACGGTCCAGGGGTGGCCGAGTTCGTTGTTGAACGAGCCCGGCGGTGCGATCACCTCCCCCAGCGGGGTGAGCACCGCGGCGAGCAGATCCTTGGTCGAGGTCTTACCCGACGAGCCGGTCACCCCGACGATCGTCAGTCCGCCTGCCACGAGTCTGGCGGCGACGGCGCCTGCCAGCCGCGCCAGGGCGGCCAGCACCGCCGCGCCCGAGCCGTCGACGTCGTGTTCGAGCACGCCGGCGATCTGGCCGGTCGACCGGGCGCCGGGCTCGACGACGATGGCGGGCACCCCGACAGGCCGCGCGGCCAGCACCGCGACGGCTCCCTGCTCGACCGCCGCGGCG
>CAZOIX010001009.1:0-1951 GCA_964579685.1 uncultured Mycobacterium sp. | reverse complement strand
GCCACCGGGGCATTGCGGGCGGTCGTCGCGCCGTCGCCGGTTTGCGCAAGGATGCCTTCCTCGCGGAGTTGGGCAATGCTGGCGCCCAGCATGACTCGTGCGCAGGCCTTCGCGAGCGGGATGGCGGTGGCTTTCGAAACGAACGGCACCGTTCGGCTGGCGCGCGGATTGGCCTCAAGCACGTAGAGCACGTCATCCTTCAGCGCGTACTGCACGTTGAGCAGGCCGACCACCCCGATGCCGTGCGCGATCGCCTCGGTCGCGCGTCGTACGGACTCGACGTCGCTGCGGCCCAGGGTCACCGGCGGTAGCGCGCATGCGGAGTCGCCGGAGTGAATGCCGGCCTCTTCGATGTGCTCCATGATGCCGCCGATGTAGACCTCGGTGCCGTCGCACAGCGCGTCGACGTCGATTTCGATGGCGTCTTCGAGGAACCGGTCCACGAGCACCGGATGCTCCGGCGAGAGTTCGGTGGCTCTGGTGATGTAGCCCTGCAGCGTCTCCTCGTCGTAGACGATCTCCATCCCCCGGCCACCCAGGACGTAGGACGGACGCACGAGCACCGGATAACCGATGTCGGCGGCGATCCGCCGGGCCTGCTCGAAGCTGATTGCGGTGCCGAAACGTGGCGCGGGCAGGCCAGCGGAATTGAGCACCTCTCCGAACGCCCCGCGGTCCTCGGCCAGGTCGATCGCCTTGGGGCTGGTGCCGACGATCGGCACGCCCGCGTTCTCCAAACGCTCCGCGAGACCGAGCGGGGTCTGGCCGCCCAGTTGCACGATGACGCCGACGACGCCGGGACCGCCCGCACCGGAGGCGGACTCGGCGTGGTACACCTCAAGCACGTCCTCGAAGGTGAGTGGCTCGAAGTACAGCCGGTCGGCGGTGTCGTAGTCGGTGGAGACGGTCTCCGGATTGCAGTTGACCATGACCGTCTCGAACCCGGCCTGACTCAGTGTGGTGGCGGCGTGGACGCAGCTGTAGTCGAATTCGATACCCTGCCCGATGCGGTTGGGCCCGGAACCCAGGATCAGCACCTTGGGTTTCTCGACCTGCGGCGCGACCTCCGTCTCCGCGGCCGGGTCGAGTTCGTAACTGCTGTAGTGGTAGGGGGTTTTCGCCTCGAACTCGGCGGCACAGGTGTCCACGGTCTTGTACACCGGGTGTATACCGAGGCGGGTGCGCAGCGCGCGCACCCCGATCTCGCCGGCTAATTCCGGTCGCAGGGCGGCGATTTGGCGGTCGGACAGGCCGTGGTACTTGCCCCGGCGCAGTAGGTCTTCGTCGAGCACCGGTGCATCTAGGAGTTCGGCCCGTAGCGTGACCAGTCCCGCGATCTGTTCGACGAACCACGGGTCGACTCCCGAGGCCTGGGCCACCTGCTCGACCGTTGCGCCTTTGCGCAGAGCCAATTCCAGGTCGTACAGCCTCCCGTCGGTGGGCGTGCGTAGCCGCTGCAGCAGCTCGTCGGAGGAGATGCCGGGGTCCGGCTTGGTCCAGAACCCGGCGCGGGTGGTCTCCAGCGACCGCATCACCTTCCCGAGCGCCTCGATGAAGTTGCGGCCCAGCGACATCGCTTCACCCACGGACTTCATGGTCGTGGTCAGCGTGGGGTCGGCGCCGGGGAATTTCTCGAATGCGAAGCGCGGGGCCTTCACGACGACGTAATCCAGGGTCGGTTCGAAACAGGCCGGTGTCTCCTTGGTGATGTCGTTGACGATCTCGTCGAGCGTGTAGCCGATCGCCAGCTTGGCGGCGATCTTCGCGATCGGAAAGCCGGTGGCCTTGGACGCCAGTGCACTCGACCGGGAGACGCGTGGGTTCATCTCGATGACGACCAGGCGTCCGTCGTCCGGATTGACCGCGAACTGGATGTTGCAGCCACCGGTGTCGACGCCGACCTCGCGCAGGATGTCGATGCCCAAGGTGCGCATCTTCTGGTACTCGCGGT
>CAZOIX010001008.1:0-1958 GCA_964579685.1 uncultured Mycobacterium sp. | reverse complement strand
GTGAAGCGGCGCTCGTCGGGGAGATAGCGCACCGCGATCACGTTCAGGTCATCGACATCGCCGAGCGGGCGCGCCGACCATTCGCGCGCCGTGGCCGACCGGCGCCGCTCCGCGGGACCGCCGAGCTGCTCGAGGACGGTGAGCTCCGAATCGCCGCGGCCCGTGTCGGTGAGCAAGCGGGCCAGCGCCGCCGGGCTGGTGGCGTCGCGGGACATCACGACGGCCTGACCACCCCGCCGCACCGCGGTGTGCGGTTCGCTCGTCACCAGGCTGATGATCTCGGTGTCCTGCACGGCCCACCCGACCCGCGAGCACGCCAGCGTCACCGACGACACGTGCGGCAGCACCACGACCCGCTCTGGTCCGTAGATTCGGATGAGCGAGTTGCCGACGCCGTGCAGCAGCGGATCTCCGCTGGCCACCACATGCACGTCGGCCCTGGTCTCGTCGAGGATCGTGCGAAGAGCGGGAAGCATCGGCGTGGGCCATGCCCGCCGCACGGCAGCGACGGTGTCGTCCAGCAGGTCCAGTTGCCGTTGTGATCCGTAAACAACGGTGGCCCTGGCTAATTCGTCCCGCGATGCCTGCGGCAGCCCCGACATACCGTCGGCGCCGATGCCCACGACGATGATCACGTCCGGCTGCTCTTCGCGCAGGCGCTCATCACCGTGGCATCCTGCGCCAGATGAATTGCGGAAGCAACCGCATCACCGCGAACATCGGCCGCAGCACGGGCGGTATCCACACAACGCGGCGTCCCCGTGACAGCGCGCGGACCGTCGCCGTGGCGACCTCTGCAGGTGTGCTGGAGAACGGTGCGGGGCTCATGCCCTCTGTCATTCGTCCGATCACGAATCCCGGCCGGACGAGCAACAGCCGCACCCCGGTTCCGTGCAGCGCATCGGCCAGCCCGCTGCAGAACCCGTCGAGTCCCGCCTTGGCCGAACCGTAGACGTAGTTGGCCCGCCGCACCCGCGCGCCGGCGACCGAGGAGAACACCACGATGCGCCCCGACCCCGCGGCCCGCATCGCCGCGGACAGCACCGTGAGCAGGCTGGCCTGTGCGACGAAGTCGGTGTGCAGGATCGCCGCGGCGTGCGCATGGTCCTGTTCGGCCCTGGCCGCATCGCCCAGGATCCCGAAGGCGAGCACGGCGGTACCGATCGGTCCGTGATCGGTCACGATGGCGTCGATGACCGCCTGGTGTGACTCGAGGGCGTCGGCGTCGAACTCGCACACCCCGACCGCAGCCGCGCCGGCGGCCGTCACGGCGGCCACCTGATCGGTGAGGTCATCGGCACGTCGCGCCGCCAGCACGACAGTCGAACCGGGCGCCAGCCGCGTCGCCACCTCGAGTCCGATCTCGCTGCGTCCGCCAAAGATCACGACCAACTCGGAGTCCGCCGTGTCCTTCATGGCTGCGATTATCGCCTGCGCTAAGTTGGGCTTGATGTCCCAGTCATCCCGGAAGGCAACAACCCGACTCACCAACGACGCGATCGCGTTTCTGACCGAACGGCATCTGGCCATGCTGACCACGTTGCGGTCGGATAATTCGCCGCATGTGGTGGCCGTGGGTTTCACCTTCGATCCCAAGACCCACATCGCGCGGGTCATCACCTCGGGCGGATCCCAGAAGGCGATGAACGCCGAGAATCAGGGCGTCGCGGTGCTGAGCCAGGTCGACGGCGCGCGCTGGCTGTCTCTGGAGGGCAAGACGGTGGTCAACGGCGACCCCGACGCCGTCCGCGATGCCGAGTTGCGCTACGCGCAGCGGTATCGCACGCCGCGCCCGAATCCCAAGCGCGTGGTCATCGAGGTCCGTGTCGAACGGGTGCTCGGGTCGTCGGACCTGCTGGACCGCGCGGCGGGCTAACCCGCGGCGGCCGGGCCCGCGGGCACGACGACCCGTTCGTGGGGCCGATGGTTGACCGGCAGGGCCCCGTCGGCGGTGACGA
>CAZOIX010001007.1:0-1962 GCA_964579685.1 uncultured Mycobacterium sp. | reverse complement strand
GCGCTCGGCCGACCGCTCATTGCCGGTCAGCATGTTCTTCACCGTCTGCTGAGTAATGGTCGAACCGCCAGTCATCCGGCGCCCGCGCACTGCGTTCCAGACGGTGCCCCTCAGCATGGCGAGCAGGTTTACGCCCGAGTGCTCGAAGAAGGTGCTGTCTTCAGCAGAGATGAACGCATTGACCAGTCGGTCCGGGAGTTCCTCCGATGGCACATAAACCCGGTGCTGGCTGGCGAATTCCGCGACGAGCTTTCCGTCGCCCGCATGGACCCGGCTGGTGATCGGCGGTTCATAGTTCGCCAGATCCTCAGCGGATGGAAGATCCTGGGTGATCATGAACACCCACACAAAGAACCCGAGCACCGCAACAACGCCAAGCACGAAGCCGGCGATCACGATCTTCTTGATCAGGTCGAACGAGATCACGCCTGAATTCATGATGTGTGGTCCACTCGTGAAGCGCCGCCGGCCCGGCTGAAGTCTAACCGATTCAGCCAAAACATCGGAATCGGCGACCAATTTGGAGACTTTATGGCGTCAGCTGCTGACTGCGTCGATAAATGCCGATGTTTCTGAGAGCAATGTAATGTGGCGTCACCGCCCCTAGCGCATTGCAAGCGCCTGGGCTTCGGTCTCGAAGAATTCGTCGATGGCCGCGTGAATGGCTCCGACCATGCGCGAGCGCTGCTTTTCGGTCGCGAGGTTAGCCTCGTCATGAATGTTGGTCATGAAGCCCATTTCCAGAAGAACTGCCGGAACGTCAGGGCTCAGGAGTACGTAGAACCCTCTCTGGCGGTGGGGGTTCTGGAGCGCCGCCCACCCCACTTCCGCCAGCGATGGGACCAGCATCTGCGCGAAACGGGCTGACTGGTTCTTGGTCTCGCGCTGCACAAGGTCCGCGAGCACCTCGTTGACTTCTACCGGGCGGGTCCTGTCGCGTTCGACAGAGAGGACCCAGTCCTGCTTGTGCCGTTCCGTCTCGACCCGCTTCTCGCCGTCCGATGACAACGTATAGACCGAGGACCCCCGCGTGTTGCTGTTGGCGCCCGCATCGGCGTGGAGCGAGATGAACAGGTTGGCCCCAAGCTCTCGCGCTATCGTCACGCGGTCCTCGAGTTCGATGAAGCGGTCATCGTCGCGTGTCAGGGCGACCTCATAGCGTCCCCCCTGCATCAGCTGGTCCCGCAGCTCGCGCGCCGCTGCCAGTGTGACATCCTTCTCTTTCCGGCCTGACTTCGCCAGTGCGCCGGGATCTTTCCCCCCGTGGCCGGGGTCAATTACAATCAGCGGCTTTTTCGCCGGCGTATGGGCTGTCGGTCGTGGGCGGGACTGGTTGTTCAGGGAAGATTGAACGAAGGCTTCCATGCTGGTGGGCTTGAGGTCCAGCACCAGACGGTGGGCGTCGTCCGTTCCTTCGGGCTCAAGTGCGAACTGCCGCGCTACTTCCGCCGGCTTCGCAAGATCGAGCACCAAACGGGACGAATCCGCGGCGTTGTGTGCATAGCGGTACCCTGCAACCAGGCCCTCACCTGGGCCGCTCCCAGATTCAGCCGTCAGCCCCCCTACGCTCCACCTCAACTTAGGCAGGTCGATAATGATGCGCTCAGCGCCTGCAGAGAGCGAGAACACATGGTAATTCAATGGCTTATTACTGTCGATCACCAGCCGGGTGCCGGAGGGGCCCGGGCCCACCCGCACGTCCAGCACACGCGTGATCTCAGCGACGGCGGCCGGGGCCATCGCAAGCGCGGCAAACAAGAGCCCTAGAATCCGTGCCCGCACCCGCGTCATCCGTGCTGTATCGTCGCAAAAGGGGTGAAAAATCCGAGAGTTACCCTTAACCGTCGAACCTTAATCATTGGTGGACACGCATTCCGCTTTCCAAAGCCGGCGGATTTGT
Organism: uncultured Mycobacterium sp.; assembly: GCA_964579685.1. Classification (GTDB taxonomy): domain Bacteria; phylum Actinomycetota; class Actinomycetes; order Mycobacteriales; family Mycobacteriaceae; genus Mycobacterium. The sequence continues at coordinate 62 of CAZOIX010001007.1, read as the reverse complement.
GCAAGGTGACTCCACGGTTCGCCCCTGCGGCGCGCCACGGCTCGTCTGCAACACCCTTTAGC
>CAZOIX010001006.1:0-1964 GCA_964579685.1 uncultured Mycobacterium sp. | reverse complement strand
CGGAGGCGGCGTCGCAGTGGATTTCCGCTGCCGGCGACCTCGGCATCAACGCCGACCTGGTGCAGAAGGCGTTCCAGACGGCGAACAAGGAGATCGCCGAGGGTGGCGGCGTCATCGACGAGTACGGCATCTCGGTGCGTCGTGCTGCCGATGGCCAGGTGGACGCCAACGAGACGTTCCTGGCCGCGATCGACACGATCAACCGGATCAACGATCCGACCGAGAAGGCTCGGGTCGCTCAGGAGTTGTTCGGCCGGTCGTACGGAGACATCGCCGAACTGATCTTCCAGGACGCCGAGAAGGTGCGGGCGGCGCTCGAGTCCACGTCGGAGCAGCAGACGTTCGACGATGAGGAAGTCGAGAAGGCCCGCCGTCTCCGTGACGCGATGGACCAGCTCGGCGACGCCGTCGCCGACGTTCAGTTGATCATCGGTGAGGGCCTCGTCCCGGTCCTATCCGACACAGCTGAGTTCCTGGTGCTGGTCGACTCGAAGGCGGACGACGCCGCCGAGGCACTCGACAGGGTCCCCGGCCCGGTCAAGCGGATCGCCGAGGAGTGGAACAAGTACCTCAACCCGACGAAGCTGCTCAATCCGTTCTCATGGATCGGTGGCGAGGCTGAGAAGTCGTCGCCGGTTATCGACGCGTGGGCCGAGAATGTGGTCGACCGCATCAAGTCGATGGAGGACGTCAACGAGTCGGCCGACCGTGTGCTGCGAAATACGGCCCGGACGATTGCCGATTCCGAGAACACGATGTCGGATGCGGAGCGCACCGCGAACGCGTACGGCGTCGCAGTGGAGGATCTTGGCTCCCACACCGCCGAGCTGACCCGGGCGATGCAGTACAAGGCGGACGCCGAGCGCGACGCCGAGCAGGCCGCCGAAGATCACACGCAGGCGATTCTCGACCACCTCGACGCCCAGCGCGAGTTGACCGAGGCGATCATCGACGCTGTCGGCGGCGACATCGCCTACCGGGACTCGCAGCGTCGCGCGGCCGAAGCGTTGCGTGATCTGACCGAGGCACAAAAGGAGTTCGGCGCAGAGTCGGGCAACGCCCAAGAAGCGCAGGACGACGCAGCAGAGGCGATGATCCGCCAAGCCGAGGCCGCGGCGAAGTACGCCGAACAGCAGGCCGAAGCGAACGGTAAGACGCTGACCGCTGGCGAGCAGGCGATCGTCATGCGCGAGGAGTTGGAGAAGATCGCCGAGACGCTTGCGCCGGGTTCGGCGCTGCGTTCTCAATTGCAGGGCTACATCGACGATTTGGCGCGCATCCCGGATGAGCGCCGCACGCAGGTCACGACGTTCCAGGTGAACGAGGGGCTACCGGTTGAGGCGCCGACGACGGTCGGTCCGGGTGGTCAGATCGGTTCGACCACGATCGGGGGGTCCGGGCCGACGAGTCGCGGTGCTCAGGTCCAGGGCACGACGCTTGGGTCGGGGACCAACTACACGATCAACGTGAACGGCATCCCGAACGAGGCCGCGATGCAGCAGTTGACGTCCACGATCGAAGAGATCGAGCGCCGGAAGGGCGGGTTGCAGTGAGCTTCACACTCGGCCGGTTCTCAGCGGACAACGTCCCGACGTCCCTGACGCTAGCGGGCGACTCGGCCACGCTGAACTTCGACATCCTGCCGCCCACCCTCGCGGAAGCGAAGGCGATGCGCCAGCAGATCACCGGCCTGGCGAACAACCCCGACGAGCCAGTCGTCCCGTTCACATGGACCGACGACTCGGACTACGACGGGTACTACTCGATCCAGAGCGCCACCGTCACGCCGACGCAGGTGTACCTGCTGCGGCGGCTGATGCGCGCCACGGTCACGATGACGCGCGTCGGTGGCGGCTACAACAAGCCGAAGATCGAGCTGCCAGCGACATGCGTGCTCCTCACGAACGACCACAGCCTGACGACCACGTACGGCCGTGTCGCCCATCCGCAGGACGGCCTCGAGG
>CAZOIX010001005.1:0-1971 GCA_964579685.1 uncultured Mycobacterium sp. | reverse complement strand
CCCGGGTGTCGTTGACCTGCGGTAGCGCCAGGTTCTCGCTGCCGACGATGGCCGTCGAGGACTACCCGACGTTGCCTGCCCTGCCCGATGAGACCGGTGTCGTTTCGGCGGATCTGTTCGCCGAGGCGATCGGCCAGGTGGCGGTGGCGGCCGGCCGCGATGACACCTTGCCGATGCTGACAGGCATTCGCGTCGAGATCTCGGGTGAGAACGTCATTTTGGCGGCGACCGATCGCTTCCGGCTCGCGGTGCGGGAATTGACCTGGTCGACCACCTCGGCCGACATGGAGGCGGCGGTGCTGGTTCCGGCCAAGACGTTGGCCGAGGCCGCCAAGGCCGGGTCGGACGGGTCCGACGTGCATCTGTCGTTGGGCGCCGGTACCGACGTTGGCAGGGAAGGATTGTTGGGCATTCGCAGCCAGGGCAAGCGCAGTACCACGCGCCTGCTGGATGCCGAGTTCCCGAAATTCCGTCAGCTGTTGCCGACCGAGCACACCGCGATTGCCACCATCGGCGTTGCCGAGCTCACCGAAGCCATCAAGCGTGTCGCGCTGGTCGCCGACCGGGGCGCCCAGGTGCGGATGGAATTCGCCGACGATGTGCTGAGGCTCTCGGCGGGCGCGGACGACGTCGGGCGCGCCGAAGAGGATCTGCCCGTCAGCTTCGCGGGGGAACCACTGACCATCGCGTTCAATCCGACGTATCTCACGGATGGGTTGGGCTCGTTGCACTCGGAGCGGGTGACATTCGGCTTTACGACACCCAGTCGTCCCGCAGTGTTGCGCCCGGCGGGTGATGATGATGACGGTGTCGGCGCGGCGGGACCCTTCCCGGCCGCGCAGACCGATTACGTCTACCTATTGATGCCGGTGCGGCTTCCTGGCTGACCGGCCTGACGCCACGACGGGGGCGCATATGCAGTTGGGATTGGTCGGCCTTGGCAAAATGGGCTTCAACATGCGCGAACGCCTGCGCCAGGGAGGACACGAGGTCGTCGGCTATGACCCCCGACCCGAAGTCACGGACGTACCGACCTTGGCGGCGCTCGCGGAGGCGCTCGATGCGCCAAGGGTGGTGTGGGTGATGGTGCCGTCGGGGCACATCACCGATGAGACCATCACGTCGCTCGCCGAAGTGCTCAGTCCCGGGGATCTGGTGATCGACGGTGGCAACTCCCGTTACACCGAAGATGGGCCACACGCGAAAATGTTGGACGACAAGGGTATTGGGTTCATCGACGCGGGTGTGTCGGGTGGGATCTGGGGCTTGACCGAGGGCTACGGCCTGATGGTGGGCGGCAGCAAGGAGGACGTGGCCCGGGTGATGCCGATCTTCGACACCCTGCGCCCGCCCGGGGAGGCGGCCGACGGATTCGTCCACGCCGGACCTGTCGGTGCCGGGCATTACGCCAAGATGGTGCACAACGGCATCGAATACGGATTGATGATGGCCTACGCCGAGGGATACGAACTCCTGGCGGCCGAGGACCTGATCGAGGACACCCAGGCGGTCATCCAGGCGTGGACCAACGGCACGGTCGTGCGGTCCTGGTTGCAGCAGCTGCTGGCCAAGGCACTCAAAGAAGACCCGAAATTCCACGACATCACCGGCTATACCGAAGACTCCGGCGAAGGTCGGTGGACGGTCGAGGAAGCCATCAACCACCGCGTCCCCATGCCGGTGATCGCGGCGTCGCTGTTCGCGCGCTTCGCGTCCCGCCAGGACGACTCCCCGACCATGAAAGCGGTGTCGGCGCTGCGCAACCAGTTCGGCGGCCACGCGGTGACGAGGATCAGCGAGTCGGGATAGTTGTACATCAGAAGCCTTGCGCTGACCGACTACCGGTCGTGGGCACGCGTCGAGATCGACCTCGAGCCGGGCCGCACGGTATTCGTCGGGCCGAACGGCTTCGGTAAGACGAATCTCATTGAGGCCCTTTGGTATTCCTCGACATTGGGCTCGCACCGGGTG
>CAZOIX010001004.1:0-1973 GCA_964579685.1 uncultured Mycobacterium sp. | reverse complement strand
CCCCACTGCACGCTCACAGCCACCTGCGAACGCGCGCGCCGGCACGACGCACTGTCCGGTGTGCGGTGAGCGCATCGCCCGCCAGACACCACAGCAGATCGTCGACCAGGTGCTGGCCATGGACGAGGGTCTGCGGTTCCAGGTGCTCGCGCCGGTGGTACGCACCCGCAAGGGTGAGTTCGTCGACCTGTTCGACAAGCTGCACTCGCAGGGCTACAGCCGGGTCCGCGTCGACGGGGTGGTCTATCCGCTGACCGAACCGCCGACGCTGAAGAAGCAGGAAAAGCACGACATCGAGGTGGTCGTCGACCGGCTCACCGTCAAGGCCAGCGCCAAACAGCGGCTGACGGACTCGGTGGAGACGGCACTGAACCTGGCCGATGGCATCGTGGTGCTGGAGTTCGTGGATCGCGAGGACGACCACCCGCACCGCGAGCAGCGGTTCTCCGAGAAGCTGGCCTGTCCCAACGGGCATCCGCTCGCCGTCGACGACCTCGAGCCACGGTCCTTCTCCTTCAACTCGCCGTACGGCGCGTGCCCGGAATGCGCGGGTCTGGGCATCCGCAAGGAGGTGGATCCGGAACTCGTCATCCCGGACCCGGACCTGACGCTCGCCGAAGGTGCCATCGCGCCGTGGTCGATGGGGCAGACCGCCGAATACTTCACCAGGATGCTGTCGGGGCTCGGCGATGCGCTCTGCTTCGACGTCGACACCCCGTGGAAGAAGATGCACGCCAAGGCGCGCAAGGCTATCCTGGAAGGCTTCGACGAGCAGGTGCACGTCCGGTACAAGAACCGGTACGGCCGAACCCGTTCGTATTACGCCGATTTCGAAGGTGTGATGGCGTTCCTGCAGCGCCGCATGGAACAGACCGACTCCGAGCAGATGAAGGAGCGGTACGAGGGCTTCATGCGCGACGTGCCGTGCCCCGAATGCGACGGCACCCGGCTCAAACCGGAGATCCTGGCGGTCACCATGACAGCGCAGGGATACGGCGCGAAGTCGATCGCCGAGGTATCCGAGTTGTCGATCGCCGAGTGCGCGGAGTTCCTCAACGCGCTGACACTGGGGTCGCGGGAGCAGGCCATTGCCGGCCAGGTGCTCAAGGAGATCCAGTCGCGCCTCGGGTTCCTCCTCGACGTCGGACTCGACTACCTGTCGTTGTCGCGTGCGGCGGCGACATTGTCCGGCGGTGAGGCACAACGCATCCGGTTGGCCACCCAGATCGGCTCAGGGCTCGTCGGCGTGCTGTACGTGCTCGACGAGCCGTCCATCGGCCTGCATCAGCGCGACAACCGGCGGCTGATCGAAACGCTGATCCGGCTGCGGGACCTCGGCAACACCCTGATCGTCGTCGAGCACGATCTCGACACCATCGCGCACGCCGACTGGGTCGTCGACATCGGGCCCGCGGCCGGCGAACACGGCGGCCGCATCGTGCACAGCGGACCCTATGAAGCGCTTTTGGAGAACACCGACTCACTGACCGGGGCCTACCTGTCCGGCAAAGAGCAGATCGAGGTGCCGGCCCTGCGCCGCCCGGTCGACAAGAAGCGTCAGCTCACCGTGGTGGGCGCCCGCGAGCACAATCTGCGCGAGATCGACGTCACCTTCCCGCTCGGCGTGCTGACCTCGGTGACCGGGGTGTCCGGCTCCGGCAAATCCACCTTGGTCAACGACATCCTGGCTGCCGTGCTCGCGAACAAACTCAACGGAGCGAGACTGGTGCCGGGCCGGCACACCCGGGTGACCGGACTGGACAAGGTCGACAAGCTCGTCCGGGTCGACCAGTCGCCGATCGGGCGGACGCCGCGGTCCAACCCCGCGACCTACACCGGCGTGTTCGACAAGATCCGCACCCTGTTCGCCGCAACGACGGAAGCCAAGGTCCGCGGCTACCAACCCGGGCGCTTCTCGTTCAACGTCAAGGGCGGCCGCTGCGAGGCGTGCTCCGGCGACGGCACGATCAAGA
>CAZOIX010001003.1:0-1975 GCA_964579685.1 uncultured Mycobacterium sp. | reverse complement strand
CCCGGTCGCTGCGTCAGATCGGGGACTACATCCGGGAAGCCACCTGGTAAACCCTGATCTGGTACGGCGGTGCGCAGCCTGACACGATGGAGGCATGCGCATCGCCCGGCACGTCAGTGAGCTGATCGGCAATACCCCTCTGGTGCAGCTGAATTCCGTCGTCCCAGAAGGCGCAGGCACCGTCGCCGCCAAGGTCGAGTACCTCAACCCAGGCGGCAGCGCCAAAGACCGCATCGCGGTCAAGATGATCGATGCGGCGGAAGCCTCCGGTGAGCTCAAACCCGGCGGAACGATCGTCGAACCGACATCGGGGAATACCGGGGTGGGACTGGCGCTGGTGGCACAGCAGCGCGGTTACAAATGCATCTTCGTCTGCCCCGACAAGGTCAGCGAGGACAAGCAGAACGTGTTGCGCGCGTACGGCGCCGACGTCGTTGTGTGCCCAACGGCCGTACCGCCCGACCATCCCGACAGCTACTACAGCGTCTCGAATCGGCTGGTCACCGAGATCGATGGTGCGTGGAAGCCCGACCAGTACTCCAACCCGATGGGCCCCGCGAGTCACTACGAGACGACCGGCCCCGAAGTCTGGGCGGATACCGACGGCAAGGTGACGCACTTCGTCGCGGGAGTGGGCACCGGCGGCACGATCACCGGCGCGGGCCGATATCTCAAGGAGGTGTCCGGCGGGACCGTACGGATCGTCGGCGTCGACCCTGAGGGATCGGTCTACTCCGGAGGCACCGGAAGGCCGTACCTGGTCGAAGGTGTGGGGGAGGACTTCTGGCCGTCCGCCTACGATCCGGCTGTTCCGGACGAGATCATCGCGGTGTCCGACGCCGATTCTTTCGAGATGACGCGTCGCCTCGCACGTGAAGAAGCGCTGCTCGTCGGTGGATCGTGCGGCATGGCCGTTGTCGCCGCCATCAGGGTCGCCGAGAAGGCCGGTCCGGACTCCTTGGTGGTCGTTCTGTTACCCGATGGCGGAAGAGGTTATCTGTCAAAGGTTTTCAACGACGGATGGATGTCGTCGTACGGATTTCTGCGGAGTCGGCTCGACGGAACGGTTGAGGAGACGACCGTCGGTGAAGTGCTGCGGGGTAAGTCCGGCGCGTTGCCTGACCTGGTGCACACCCACCCGTCGGAAACGGTGCGCGACGCGATCGGCATCCTGCGGGAGTACGGCGTATCGCAGATGCCGGTCGTCGGTGCCGAGCCGCCGGTGATGGCGGGCGAAGTGGCAGGCAGCGTCGCGGAGCGCGAATTGCTGTCCGCCGTCTTCGAAGGCAGGGCCAAGCTGGCCGACGCGGTCTCGCAGCACATGAGCCCGCCGCTACCGTTGATCGGAGCGGGGGAACTCGTCAGCACCGCCGCCAAGACGCTGCGCGAATGCGACGCTGTGATGGTGGTCGAGGAAGGCAAGCCCGTGGGTGTGCTCACCCGTCACGACTTGCTCGGCTTCCTTTCGGATGGCAGCAGCCGCCGCCTCCGATAGACAGGCTTACCGAGCCTGGCAAACAATCCCGGGCGTCGCCTCACAATGTGACGGTTACCAGCCCATTTCGGCATTTCGCCACGTGGTCAACTTCCGTACAGAAACCGCTGCGCGAAGCCGCTTCTCAGGTATCGTAAGCACGCTCGTTGCCAGCTAAGAAAATGACTGGAAGGCGCCCATGACCGATCAACCGCCACCGCCACCGCCCCCCGGGAACTATCCACCTCCGCCACCTCCGAGCGGTGGTACTCCGCCGCCTCCCCCGCAGGGCGGTGCGCCAGCTGGTCAACCGGACAACAACCTGGTCTGGGGCATTCTGGTGACGGTGTTGTGCTGTCTGCCGCTTGGCATCGTGTCGATAGTCAAATCCACTCAGGTCTCCGGCTTGTGGGCGCAGGGACGTGCGGCCGAAGCGCAGCAGGCAGCCGACGACGCGACGAAGTACGCGGTGTGGGGCGCGATCGCGGGTGTCATCGTCTA
>CAZOIX010001002.1:0-1976 GCA_964579685.1 uncultured Mycobacterium sp. | reverse complement strand
GGAGGTTTCGCTGCGATCGCGGTCGCGATCTCGTGGGCGCGCGTCCACAGCAGGTCTGCGGGGACGACCTCCGTCACCAGGCCGATCCGCATGGCGCTTTCGGCCGTCACACGCTCGTCGTTGCCCATCAACGCGATTCGCAGTGTTTCGCCCAGGCCGACGCGACGCATCAGTCCGATCGGTTCCAAGGCGCACACCAGACCCGCGCTGACGTGGGAGTCGAAGAAGGTCGCGTCATCGCTGCAGATGACGACGTCTGCTTCGTTGACGAAGTAGAACGCGCCCGCGGTGCACATGCCCTGTACGGCGCACACCACGGGTTTCCACATCTTCTGCCACTTGGGACTGAGCAGTTCACCGGGATCCTCGTGATTCCACACGTTTTCGGGCTGCCCATACGACGACTTGATGTCCAGGCCCGCCGAGAACGCCCGACTGCCGGCGGCACGAAGCACCACGGCGTGAACCGAATCGTCGAGCTTGACCATCCGCCACGCCTCGGCCATCTCCTCGCACATCGCCCTGTTGAACGCGTTGAGTGAATCCGGCCGATTCAGTGTGATGGTGGCGACGTGGTCGACCGGATCCACGTCGAGCACGATCGTCTCGAAGCCGTGCGCTGTCATCGACATTGCCAGTTCGGGGCGCGCTTCTCGACGAACGCTTTGGGCCCTTCCAGCGAGTCCTGAGTGTGCAGATTCCGCTCGCGAAACGCCTCTGCGAGGATCTCGGCTTCGTTCAGGGGGAGGTCCAGAGTCTTGTGGATCGCCAGGCGCGTGCCCCGAACGGCCAGCGGGGCATTCGAGTTCACGATGTCGGCGATCTCGTGAGCGCGTTGGAGGAGTTTGTCGTCTTCGACGACCTCGCTGACCATGCCGAGTTCGTAGGCCCGCTGGGCGCTCATCCGCTCGTGCTTACCCATCAACGACATTCGCAGCGCGATATTGCGGGGTAGCACCCGGGCCAACCGCACCATCTCGCGTCCCGCCACCAGCCCGATGCTCACGTGCGGATCGAAGAACGTGGCTTTGTCAGATGCGATGACGATGTCACCGGTGGTCACCCAGTCGAGCCCGGCCCCGCAGCAGATGCCGTTGATCGCGGCCAGCACGGGTTTGGCCATCCGACGAAACGGCGGCGTGCCCTCCTGCGGTGCCTCCCACTGTTCGTAGGTGGACAGGTACGGCCGTTCGTTGATGACCTTGCCGTCTTCTGGAATCTGCTTCGCGTCCGCGCCGGTACAGAACGCGCGCCCGGTGCCCGTGACGATCAGGATCCAGACGTTGTCGTCGTTCTCCGCTTCGTCGTATGCCGTGCGAAGTTCGGTGATCATGGCGGGGCTGAGCGCATTGAGCGCGTTGGGTCGGTTCAGCGTGATCGTGGCCTTGTGACCGTCGACGTCGTAGGTGATGTCCTGAAAAGTGGATGATGACATTCCTTTTCCTTCCGTTTTGGTCACCGGCCACCGAACTCCGGGGTGCGCTTCTCGCGGAACGCCGCGAGCCCTTCTTTGAAATCCTGGGTCCGACAAGACAATTCCAGGTTGAACAATTCCTGGTTCATCGCCTGCGGCAGCGTCGCATGCTGGCCGTAGTGAAGGGCCTGTTTGGCCAGTCCGATTGCCACAGTGGGGCCGGAGGCCAACCGCGTCAACAGGTCGGCGGCGGCGTCGTCGAGGTCGGATTCGGCCACGCACCGGTGGATCAGACCCCAGTCCGCCGCGTCTGATCCGCTGACCTTCTCCCCGAGCAGCAACATGCTCTTGGCCCGCGCCAGTCCGACCAACCGGGGCAGCAGCCAGGTCGAACCCGAATCCGGGCTGAATCCCCGGTTCAGGAACGGCTCCCAGAACACGGCGTCTGTGCTGGCGACGGTGAAATCGGCGACCAGCGCCAGTTGTCAGCCCAACCCGGCGGCCCAGACCCGCACGCTGCATACGACGGGCAGCTGGATCGTGTGGACCAGTTCGACGATGC
>CAZOIX010001001.1:0-1978 GCA_964579685.1 uncultured Mycobacterium sp. | reverse complement strand
TCGAAGACCTTTGTCAGACGAGGTATGTCGATCTTGCCACTGGACATCAGCGGGATGTCCGCACCGGGCAAGGCGACGATGCGCCGGGGAATCTTGTAGGCCGACAGCTCCGTCTTGAGCTGCTGCCGCAGTGCGTTCTCGTCGAACTCGCAATCCCCATCGCGCAGTGCGATGACTGCGGCCACCACCTGTCCGCGCTCGGGATCGGGCAGCCCTATCACGTGCGCTGTCAGGCCGGTTACCTTCGCAATAGCTGTCTCCACCTCCGCGGGTGCGACGTTGGCGCCCGCGGTCTTGATCATCGTGCCGCGGCGGCCGATGAAGTACACGAAGTCGTCGCTGTCGGTGCGGACGAGATCGCCTGTATGAAACCAGCCGTCGGCGTCGAAGCACTCCTCGCGGGCGCGTTTGTAGTACCGCTGCATCACGAACGGGCCCCGGACGCAGAATTCGCCTACGATCCCGACGTCGACGCGCTCACCCGTGTCCGGGTCGATGACCTTGGTGTCAAAACCCGGGGCGGGCATGCCGAACGAGCCGCGCCGATGTTCGGGTTGATCGGTTTCATCCGCGCTGATCGTGACGACGCTGCCGGTTTCGGTCAATCCGAGCATGGTGTGCCGCAGCTCGGGGTCGGCCGGTCGTACATCTGGCGCCATGATCGGGTAGAGGTTTCCGCGCCGCATGGACGACAGATCGCGCTGCGGCAGGCTGGGGTGGCGGGCCAGGGCGGCGATGCCCGCCACGAAGCCATTGGTGACCGTGGGCCTTTCGGCCTCGAGCAGGTCGAGGGTGTCGGCGGGATCGGCGGCGTTGGAACAGACGAGTGTGGCGCCGCCGAGCATGCAGGCCAGAATCGAGAACGCGATGCCACCCACCCAGAAGAACGGCGAGTTGCAGAACAACCTGTCGGATGCCGTGAGCCCGCGGATCTCATTGAGCACCCGCTGGTGCTCGAGCAGCGATGCATGGGTGTGCACCACACCCTTGGGGGCGCTGGTGGAGCCCGACGTATAGATGATCGCCAGCACGTCCGAGGCGTCGACATCGGCCTCCATCGCCGTGAGCAAGGGCTCCTCCACGACGGTCGCCGGCGCCGTCTCGATCAGGACGTGACGCAGCAGCGGAAGCGTGGAGCCATCGATCTCGGCCAGTCGCTTACGGTAGTCGTTGCCGCGGTATGACGCAGCGGCGAGCAGGATCTCGACGTCCGCGTGGGCAAGTTGCGTCGCCATCTCGGCAGAGGTGGCGAACGTCGAAATCGGAATGACGATGGCGCCGATCCGCGCCGCGGCCAGCATCGCCACGATCCAGTCGGCCCCATTGGGGTATAGCACACCGACGTGAGTGCCCTTGCCCGCGCCGAGGGCGATAAGTCCGCGGGCGAGGTGCGCCGATCGGCGGTCGGCGTCCGTGTAGCTCAGTCGCTCACCATCGCAGACCAGCAGCGGATGACCGCCTCGACGGCATGCCTGTTCGCGCAGCACGTCCGCGACGGTGGCGTCAGGCATGGTCGACCGTGGTGAAGTGGCGGCGGACGGCTGTCAGGTCGGGCTTGCCGGACGGCGTTCTGGGAATCTGCTCGACGATCGCGATGTCGGTGGGAATCTCGTAGCGCGCCAACCGCGTTCGCAGATGCTCGAGCAGCGCGTCGACCGCCACGCGTTCACGTAGCTCGACCATGGCGACAGGAGTCTCCCCGAGCCTCGGATCGGGCCTGCTCACCACCGCCGCACCCTGCACGGCGGGGTGACTCTCCAGCGCGGCGCGCACATCGTCTGGCATCACCTTGAATCCACCGCGGATGATCGCCTGATCGGCGCGTCCGAGAATCCACAGGAAACCATCCGCGTCGATGCGCGCCATGTCGGTGGTCCGCATCCACTCGCCGGTCGGCCCGAGTTGGCCCGGCTTCACCTCGAGCAGCCCCGGTTGGTCGTCGGCAACGGGAGTGCCCCCGTCGTCCACGACCCGCAGA
>CAZOIX010001000.1:0-1980 GCA_964579685.1 uncultured Mycobacterium sp. | reverse complement strand
GTTCCCGCCTGGCCTTGCCGCAATCCACGGGTGCCTCTGCACGCATGAGCCGCAGCGACCCCATCGACAGCTGCTCATCGGTGCCGCGCAGCGTGGCCTTCGCACTGCCCAGCGCCGCCATCGCGTACGACAACGCCAGCGGAATCGACTTGGTGGGAGCGGGCACCCCTGCGGCCTCCGCGGCGATGCGCACGACCTCGGCGTTGCTGATCATCTTCTCCGAGATCAGGTAGCGCTCACCGACTCTGCCGCGCTGCGCCGCGAGCAGCAGCGCGCTGGCCGCGTCGTCGATACCGACCGCCTCGAGCTCGATCTTGTCCATCACGAACGGCAACTTGCCGAACGCGGCGCCTGCGATGATCGCGCCGTGCGGGGTGCCACCCCAGTCACCCGCGCCGTATGTGGTGGACACGCACATCGCCACTGCGGGCAGACCGTGCTCCCGTGCATAGGACAGCACCATCTCTTCGGCTTGCACGCGGGAGCGGACGTAGGGGGTCAGGCCGTTGAGGTCGTTGATGATGTCGTCCTCGGTGGCGACGCGGCCACGCTTTCGCCCGACGGTGACGTAGCTGCTGGTGAAGATGAATCGGTGCAGCGCACCATCTTTCTGGACATCTTTCGCGATATCGAGCACATTGCGGGTGCCCTCGACGTTGGTGTGGAACAAGGGTGCGGGGTCACGCAGCCAGCCGCGGGTGTCGACGACGCAGTAGTACACGTCGTCGACGCCGTCCATCGCCGCACGCAGGGTGTCGTTGTCCCAGATGTCGCCGACGAACCGGGTGACCTCCAGGTCGTCGATGCCGATGGTGTTGGCGCCGTCGCGCACCATGACGCGCACGTCTGTACCGCCGGCAACGAGCTGGCGCGTGACGTGGCTGCCGAGGTAGCCGTTGGCGCCGATGACCAGGCTCGGGCGTGACGTCACCCCTGCCCTCCGAACTGCTTCATCCAGGCGGCCGCCACGTCCGGCAGCGTGCCGAGCTCGGACGCCTTGCGGCACCACTTCACGGTCGCCTTCACGAACCGCAACGGGTTGTAGACGTCCTCCTGACGGCACCACAGGCCGTCACCCGCGTAGGTGATGATCGAGATGTTCGTGGCGCTGATGATCGTGCCGTCGCCCGGGTCGCGCATCGGGTTGTCGAGCTCGCAGATGATCCGTGCGGTGTCCTCATCGATGACGGACCACCGCGACGGAAACGACGTCATATAGCTACCGGGGAACGACTCCATCGTCATCCAGATCCAGGGCCGCACCTCCTCGCGACCGCGCATCGTGCCCGCTGCGTGTTCGACGTAGGTGACGTCGGGTGTGTACTGCTCAACCCAGGGATCCCAGTCGCGTGTCTGAGCGGCGCGGTCCACCGTCGCCTCGAACTCCTCGAACGCCGCGGCCAGTTCCTCGCGGCTGAAAGTTGGGGTCGTCACATCCAGAACTAGAACACGTTCTACTGGAGTTTGTCGAGCAGCCGTAAGATCGCCCGCGTGAGGATCGCGTCGGCGACGGCACTGGCCGCCACGGTCGCGCTGTGCTGTGGGTCAGTAGCCCACGCCGACACCATCCCCGGCCTGGTTGACATCGGCAACGGCCGCAGTCTGTTTCTGGATTGCCAGGGTGCGGGTTCTCCCACCGTGTTCGTGATTCCCGGCGCCGGCAGCTACGCACAGGCCTGGAATGCGTCGCTGGCACCCGATGATCCGGTCCGCGCGCAGCCGTACGACCTCATCGAAGAGGCCAGGATCGACTACCCGGCTGCGGTGGCCACGCAGCCGATCGTCGCGCGGACGACCCAGATCTGCGTCTACGACCGGCCCAACACCCGACCCGACGGTCCTGACCAGTCGACACCGGTCGTGCAGCCACACCCGCTGCAGCACGACGTCGACGACGTCGTGGCACTGATCGCCGCGGCACGGCTGCCGACGCCGATGGTGTTCGTCGCACACTCCTACGGCGGGCTGATCCTCGACCTG
>CAZOIX010000999.1:0-1983 GCA_964579685.1 uncultured Mycobacterium sp. | reverse complement strand
GCGCCGTATCGCAACTTCGTCGAATGGCTCGCCGACCAGGATCTCGACGCCGCGCGCACCGCTTGGCGTCAGGTGTTGGACGGCTTCGACGACCCCACCCTGGTGGCGCCGCCGGCCCAGGCCGGCCCGCGCGGAGTCGAGTCGTACCGCTTGTCGGCCGAAATCACCCAGGCGCTAGGCGAGTTGGCCCGTGCACAGCACACCACCGTCAACACGGTGCTGCAGGCCGCGTGGGCGCAGCTGTTGATGTGGCTGACCGGCCACCAGGATGTCGCATTCGGCACCGCGGTGTCGGGACGGCCGGTCGACCTCGCCGGCGCCGACTCGATGGTCGGATTGCTCATCAACACCGTGCCCGTCCGCGCCAACATGTCCGCCGCGATCACTGTGGCCGACCTGCTGGACCAGTTGCAGCGCGGTCACAACGACACCCTCGACCACGAACACCTCGCGCTTGCCGAGATCCATCGCGCTGTCGGACAGGATCGGTTGTTCGACACCCTGTTCGTCTACGAGAACTACCCCATCGACCCCGGCGCGTTGTTGAGCGTTCAGGACTTGGCCGTCACCGACTTCAGCACCCGGGAATACAACCACTACCCGCTGTCGGTGGTGGCGACTCCGGGTCACGAGGTGAGCCTGCGCGTCGAGTACGACACCGAACTGTTCGATGCGGGACAGGTCGAAACCCTGATCGGCCGCCTCAGGCAGCTGTTGGAGGCCATGGCCGCCAACCCCGCCGAACGGCTGTCCTCCATTGAGCTCCTCGCGCCCGGCGAGCGCGACCAGCTCGACCTGTGGGGAAACCGGGCCGTGCTGACCCAGCCGGTCACCACCCCGGTGTCGATCACGGCGATGTTCGACGAGCAGGTCGCTCGCTCACCCGAAGCGGTGGCAGTGACCTTCGAGGGGCGGTCGATCACCTACCGCGAACTGGACGATGCCGCTAACCGGTTGGCGCACAGCCTTTCCGGTCGCGGCGCAGGCCTGGGGCAGCGGGTGGCACTGCTTCTTCCGCGCACTCCTGATGCGATCGCGGCGATCCTGGCAGTGCTCAAGACGGGGGCGGCGTATCTGCCGATCGATCCCGCCCATCCCGACGCCCGCGTCGAGTTCGTCGTGAAAGACGCCGCACCGATCGCGGCGATCACCACGGCGGATCTGCGGTCGCGGCTCGAGTCCTTCGACGTGCCGATCATCGATGTCCACGACTCGACCGTCGATCCTCAACCCACCGACACGTTGATTGCGGCGACCGCGGACGACATCGCATACATCATCTACACCTCCGGTACTACCGGCGCGCCCAAAGGTGTTGCGGTTACACACCGCAACGTCACCAGGCTGCTGGAGTCGCTGGATGTCGAGTTGGCGCTGGGTCAGGTCTGGACGCAGTGCCACTCACTGGCGTTCGACTACTCGGTGTGGGAGATCTGGGGCGCGCTCCTTTACGGTGGGCGGCTGCTGATCGTGCCGGATGCGATCGTGCGTTCGCCCGAAGAGCTGCACCAATTGCTGGTCACCGAGCAGGTCAGCGTGCTCAGCCAGACGCCTTCAGCGTTCTACGCCCTGCAGACCGCTGATGCGTTGCAGCCGGAGCTGGGTCAGCAGCTGAAGCTGCAGACGGTGGTGTTCGGCGGGGAAGCGCTTGAGCCGCAGCGCCTTTCGGCCTGGCTGCACAGCCATGCGGGGCTGCCGAGAATGATCAACATGTACGGCATCACCGAGACGACGGTGCACGCTTCGTTCCGCGAGATCGTCGGCGGCGACGTCGACCAGAACGTCAGCCCCATCGGCGTGCCGTTGGCCCACCTTGGGTTCTTCGTGCTCGACGAGTGGCTCCGGCAGGTGCCGGTGGGCGTCGTCGGCGAGTTGTACGTCGCCGGCGCCGGACTGGCGACGGGTTACATCGGCAGGCCCGATCTGAGCTCGACACGCTTCGTCGCATGCCCGTTCGGAGGTCCGGGCGCACGGATGTACCGC
>CAZOIX010000998.1:0-1984 GCA_964579685.1 uncultured Mycobacterium sp. | reverse complement strand
CCGTTGATGAAGACGATGCGGTCGCGCGCGGCCGGGTGTGGACGGGGTCCGATGCTCTGGATCGCGGCCTGGTCGACGAGCTCGGCGGCCTTCGCGCCGCGATCATCCGGGCAAAGGTGCTGGCCGGTCTCGATCCCGAAGACGACGTCCGCCTGGTCAGCTACCCGGGCTCGTCGTTCATGGACGTTCTGCGCCCCAAGCCTTCTTCGGCGCCGGCGGCCGCGTCGTTGCCGGAGGCGCTCGCCGTGCTGGTGGGCCGCTCGTTGGCCGGAGTGCTCGGCCAGGCGGAGCGGTCGCTCACCGGCGTCAGCGCGCTGTGGCTGGGCGACTACCGCTTCTAGTTACATGGGGTTCTGGCGCAGATACCCGTATACCGCCGCGAAATTGGTGTTGATCTCGTCGGGGATCGGCACCGGTCCGCCGAGAGCGCGTGCGCCCCAGACGATCTGCGCGGTGCGCTCCACCAGCGCGGTGACGTGCAGCACCTTGTCGGGCCGCGGCCCGACGGCCACCAGACCGTGGTTGGCGATCAGCGCTGCGGCCCTGCCCTCCAACGCCTTCACCGCGTTGTGGCCGACATCGGGTGTTCCCGATGCCGCGTAGTCCGCGCACCGGATGTCGCCACCGCAGTACACGGCGAACTCGTCGACGGCAGCGGGTATCGACTGATGCGCGACCGCGAACATGGTGGCCCACACCGGATGAGAGTGGATCACGCTGCCGATGTCGTCGAAAGCGCGATAGCACGCCAGATGCAGCGCCATCTCCGTCGACGGGCCCCTGCCATCCTTGGCGGCCAGCACACCACCTTCGGGGTCGACGAGCACGAGGTCGTCCAGCGCCATATCGGAGTAGTCCACCGACGACGGCGTGATGACGAGGTTGCCGTCCTCGCGCCTGGCCGAGATGTTGCCCGCCGTGCCCTCGACGAGACCGCGGTGCAGCATGTCCTTGGCCGCGGCAAGCACCGCGTCCTCGGCGTTGGCGACATATCTCACGAGGTCAGCACCTCCGGGTTGACGATGTGCGCGGGCGCGCGCCCGGACAGAAGCGCTTCGAGGCCGTCGGCGACCATCTGCGCCTGCCGTGCCTCAGTGTTCCACGTGGCCCCGCCGATGTGGGGGGTCAGCACGACGTTGGGCATGGCCGTCAGCGGATGGTCGCTCGGTAAGACCTCGCCGACGAAGTGATCCAGTCCGGCCGCGCCGAGCTTGCCGCTGCGCAAAGCGTCGACCAGCGCTTCGGTGTCATGCAGTTGGGCCCGAGCGGTGTTGAGGAACACCGCGCCGTCGCGCATCTTCGCGAACTGGTCGGCGCCGATCATGCCCATGGTGTCGTCGGTGACGGGGGCGTGCAGCGAGACGATGTCGGCCTCGGCGAGCAGGTCGTCGAGACTGTGACGAGCCTCCTCGTTGTACGGGTCGAAGGCGATCACCCTGACACCGAGTCCCTGCAGCCGCCACCGCAGCGCACGCGCTACCGCGCCCAGGCCGACCAAGCCGGCAGTCAGTCCCGCGATCTCGGATGCCCGGAACCGTTGGTAAGGGATGGTGCCGTCGCGAAACACCTCGCCGGCACGGACATCCGCGTCAGAGGTCAGCACGTGGCGGGTGGCGGCGAACAGCAGCGCGATCGCCATTTCCGCAACCGCGTCGGCGTTGCGGCCGGGTGTATGCAATACCGGTACACCCGCCGCGCAGGCGTCCGCGACGGCGACATTGTTGGGATCTCCGCGGGTGGACGCAACGGCACGCAGCGGCAGGTCGAACACCGGCCCGCTCACCGAATCACTTTCCACGACAAGGACATCGGCGTGTTCCGCGGCGGCTCGTTCGGCAAGCTGCTCGGCGGAATAGATGCGCAGCGGGCGCTGGTCGATCCACGGGTCGTACACCACGTCGACGAGCTGGTTCAGCTTGTCGAAACCCGGGCCCCGCAGAGGCGCCGTCACGAGCGCGCGAAGTCGGCTCACGTATGCACATGC
>CAZOIX010000997.1:0-1984 GCA_964579685.1 uncultured Mycobacterium sp. | reverse complement strand
AGCAGACGCAAAACTGCCCAAAATGCTCCGCAAATGGGCAGTTTTGCGTCTGCTCGCGCAGGGGAGCAGGTGTACGTCGAGGACGTCACTGTCGGTGACGCGATCCCGGAGCTGACCGTGACGGTCGACGAGACACAGCTGTTCTTCTTCAGCGCGGCCACCTACAACGGGCACCGCATCCACTACGACAAGGACTGGGCCCGCGACACCGAGGGCTACGACGACGTGCTCGTACAGGGTCCGCTGCAGGCCGCGCTGCTGTCGCGCGCGTTGACGGACTGGGTCGGCGGCGACGGGCGACTGGTCATGTTCTCGGTGCAGAACCGCGCCGTCGCCCATCCCGGGCAGGTCCTGACCTTCGGCGGCGCGGTGACCGGTACACGGCCGGAAGGCCTTGTCGACCTTGACATCTACTGCAAACGGGGCGACGACGTGCTGATGCCCGGCACCGCCACCGTCGCCCTGCCACAGCGGGGCACGCCGTGACGGGTCTGCGCGGCGATGCGGCCATCATCGGCATCGCCGAGCTGCCTGCCGAGAAGAAACAGAGCGCCCCGCCGTCGTTCACGCTCGACCAGTACGCACGGCTGGCGAAGATGGTGATCGAGGACGCAGGCGTCGACCCGTCGGTGGTGAACGGGTTGTCCACGCACGGCATCGCGGAGTCCGACATGTTCGCGCCGGCCACTCTGTCGGAATACCTGGGGCTGCCATTGGATTTCGGTGACCGGGTTGACCTCGGCGGCGCCACCGCCGCGGGCATGGTGTGGCGGGCCGCCGCAGCCGTGGAGCTCGGACAGTGCGAGGCGGTGCTGGTCGTCATGCCGGGCTCGACGGAGATCCCGCGATCGGAAACGAAACCCGGACGCACGCTCAGCTGGTACGGCGCCTCGAGCAACAACTACGGCTCGCCGCAGGCGGAGTTCGAAATCCCCTACGGCAATGTGGGGCAGAACGGCCCCTATGCCCAGATCGCCCAGCGGTATGCCGCCGAATTCGGTTATGACGCCGCGGCGTTGGCCCGCATCGCGGTGCACCAACGGGCGAACGCGTGCGCCCACCCCGGCGCCGTGTTTTACGGCAAGCCGATCACCGTCGACGACGTACTGACCAGCCCGGTGATCGCGGACCCGATCCACATGCTCGAGACCGTGATGCGGGTCCAGGGCGGCGCGGGTGTCCTCATCGCCAACCACGACGTCGCGCGCCGAACCCGGCACCGCCCCGTATGGATCAAGGGATTCGGCGAGCACATCCGCTTCAAGACACCTACCTACGCCGACGATCTGATCCGCACCCCGATCGCCCGCGCCGCGGAACGGGCATTCGCGATGGCGGGCGTGCAGCGGACCGACATCGACATGGCCTCGATCTACGACTGCTACACGATCACCGTGTTGATGACGCTGGAGGATGCCGGCTTCTGCGGTAAAGGCGAGGGCATGAAGTGGCTCACCGAGCACGATCTGACGTTTCGCGGCGACTTCCCGCTCAACACCGCGGGCGGGCAGCTGTCGTACGGCCAGGCGGGTATGGCCGGCGGCATGCACCACGTCGTCGACGGCGCGCGGCAGGTCATGGGCCGCTCCGGCAACGCGCAGGTGGCCGACTGCAACACCGCCTTCGTCACCGGTAACGGCGGCATCATGAGCGAACAGGTCGCGCTGATCCTGGGGGGTGATTGATGAGCGCACCGCTGCCGGAGCCGACGCCGGTATCGCAGCCGTACTGGGACGGGTTGCGCGAGCATCGCATCTGGATCCAGTACTCGCCGTCGACGAGTCGGTACGTGTTCTACCCGCGCACACTGGCGCCGGGGACGCTGGCCGACGACCTGGAGTGGCGCGAAATCGACGGCGCCGGAACGGTGTACACGTACACCGTGGCGCGCCGGCCGACCGGGCCACCGTGGGCCGATAAGCTCCCGCAGCTGCTCGCGGTCGTCGAATGGGATGTGGGTCCGCGCGTGAGCACCGAACTCGTC
>CAZOIX010000996.1:287-1988 GCA_964579685.1 uncultured Mycobacterium sp. | reverse complement strand
TCTTGTAGTCGTTGTACTTGTCGATCTCCCAGGCGGTGTAGAGCACCATGAGCCGAAACTGCAGCAATTGCGCATAGGAGTCGGCAATGTAGCCCTGGACGAACTGTTTGTCCGACAGCCGGCTGCCCTGCGTCTCGCGACTCAGCGCGCGCTCGCACATCATGTCCAGCGCCCGTTGCGACATCCCGATGGTGCGCATCGCATGGTGGATGCGCCCACCGCCCAAACGGGTCTGTGCGATCACGAACGCCTGTCCCTCGCCGCCGAGGAGTGCCTCGGCGGGCACGCGGACGTTGTCGTAGTGGATCAACGCATGCGAGCCCTGACCTTCGGGTTCGCCGTACAGCCCGATATTGCGGATGATATTCACCCCCGGCGTGTCCGTCGGCACCAGAAACATCGACATTCCCTGGTAGGCACTGACTTCGGGGTTCGTCACCACCATCACGATGAGAAACGACGCCGTGCTGGCGTTGGAGGAGAAGAACTTGTGGCCGTTGATCACCCAGTCGTCGCCGTCGCGGACCGCGGACGTCGTGAACAGGGTGGGATCGGCGCCGGCGTGCGGTTCGGTCATCGAGTAGCAGGAGAACAGTTCTCCATTCAGCAGCGGCGTCAGGTACTGCTGCTTCTGCGCGTCCGTGCCGTAATGGGCGATGATCTCGGCGTTGCCGGTGTCAGGCGCCTGGCAGCCGAATACGATCGGCGCCCACTGCGAGCGGCCGAGGATCTCGTTGAGCAGTGCGAGTTTCAGCTGTCCGTAGCCCTGTCCGCCGAGTTCGGGTCCGAGATGAGTCGCCCACAGACCGCGCCGTCGGACCTCCTCCTTCAGCGGGTCGATCGCATCCCTGCGTTTGCCCTCCAGCGGGGTGAACTGCAGGTGCGGGAACGCCAGGTCCAGCGGTTCGACCTCCTCGCGGACGAACTCGTCGGCCCACTCCAGCACCTTCTGGTACTCGGGGTCGGTCTCGAAATCCCACGCCATGTGCGTGCTCCTCTCAGGTGAAAACGACAACGACCTTGTCGGCGGCTCCGGGGGTGGACGCGATGCGCAGTGCCTCGCCGACGTCGGCGAACGGGATCGTGTGGCTGACGATCATGGCGTAACGCTCCCAGTTGTCGACGAGGTCATGGGTGACTTCGAAGATCTCGTCGGGGTATCCGATCGATCCGACGATGGTGAGCTCATTGCTCATGATGTTGAGGAAATCGACACCCACCGGCTCTTTGTGCACCGCGACGACGCACAGCCGGGCGCCGGTCTTGGCCGCGCCGAGTGCCGCGGTGATCACCGCAGGCACACCTGCGGCGTCGAAGTAGATGTCGGTACCCGCCTTGCCGGGAAACATGGACTCGCCCGCACCGTGCAGTTCACGCAGCCGCGCCGCAACATCCTCTTCGGCGGAGTTGATCACGGCGTCGGCACCGACCGCGAGGGCCTTCTCCAGACGTGCGGGAATGAGGTCGGCGACGACAACGTGGTTGACACCTGCGGACTTGAATCCGATGGTCGCGCCCAGCCCGATTGGCCCCGCGCCGAAGATCACGACCTTGTCCGACGACGCTGGTTCGCATCTGTTGACACCGTGGCGCGCGACGGCCATCGGTTCGTTGAGCGCGGCCACCTCGAACGGGATGTGGTCGGGAACGACCTCGAGGCTCTTGCCGCCCTCGCAGACGTTGACCTCGGCCGCGTCCTCG
>CAZOIX010000996.1:0-277 GCA_964579685.1 uncultured Mycobacterium sp. | reverse complement strand
GGGAACGACCTCGAGGCTCGGGCCGCGGCCGGCGTCCTCGCTGAGCAGGTAGTCGGCGAGCGCACCGCTGGCTCCGCCGTTGCCGATGATCCCGCCGGGCGCGACCATCGGGTTGATGACGACATGGTCGCCGATCGTGAAACCGGAGACCGCACTGCCGATCTCGACGATCTCGCCTGCGGGTTCGTGGCCGAGCGGCATGTGTCCGTTGCCGAAGCCGCCCATCGAGATGTACAGGGCATCGGATCCGCAGACCCCGCACGCCCGAATCCTGACG
>CAZOIX010000995.1:0-1989 GCA_964579685.1 uncultured Mycobacterium sp. | reverse complement strand
TCGAGTTCGCAGAGCACGTCGATCAACCTGCCCTACATCACCGTCGACGCGGACAAGAACCCGCTGTTCCTCGACGAGCAGCTGACCCGCGCCGAATTCCAGCGCATCACACAGGATCTGCTGGACCGCACCCGCAAGCCGTTCCAGTCCGTCATCAAGGATGCCGGCATCTCGGTGGGCGACATCGACCACGTGGTTCTGGTCGGCGGTTCGACCCGGATGCCCGCGGTGACCGAGCTGGTGAAGGAGATGACCGGCGGCAAGGAGCCCAACAAGGGTGTGAACCCCGACGAGGTCGTCGCGGTGGGCGCCGCGCTGCAGGCCGGCGTGCTCAAGGGTGAGGTGAAAGACGTTCTACTGCTTGACGTCACCCCGCTGTCTCTCGGTATCGAGACCAAGGGCGGTGTGATGACCAAGCTGATCGAGCGCAACACCACCATCCCGACCAAGCGGTCGGAGACCTTCACCACGGCCGACGACAATCAGCCGTCGGTGCAGATCCAGGTCTTCCAGGGCGAGCGTGAAATCGCCGCGCACAACAAGCTGCTCGGCAGCTTCGAGCTGACCGGCATCCCGCCGGCCCCGCGCGGTGTGCCGCAGATCGAGGTCACCTTCGACATCGACGCCAACGGCATCGTGCACGTCACCGCCAAGGACAAGGGCACCGGCAAGGAGAACACGATTCGAATCCAGGAGGGCTCCGGCCTTTCCAAGGAGGAGATCGACCAGATGATCAAGGACGCCGAGGCGCACGCCGAGGAGGACCGCCAGCGTCGCGAGGAGGCCGACGTCCGCAACCAGGCGGAGTCGCTGGTCTACCAGACCGAGAAGATCGTGTCCGAACAGCGCGAGGCCGAGGGCGGATCGAAGATCCCCGCGGACACGCTGGACAAGGTCGACGCCGCGGTCGCCGAGGCCAAGTCGACGCTCGAGGGCACCGATATCGCGGCCATCAAGTCGGCGATGGAGAAGCTCGGTGTGGAGGCCCAGGGTCTGGGTCAGGCACTCTACGAGGCCACCCAGGCTGAGCAGACCGCAGGCGCCGCAGGCGAATCGGCGGCCGGCCCGGCCGACGACAACGTCGTGGACGCCGAGGTCGTCGACGATGACGAGGAGCGCAAGTGACCCAGAACGATTCGCACGAGCCGGTGACCGTCACCGACAAACGGCGCATCGATCCGGACACCGGCGAGATCCGTGAACCCGCGACCGGGCCGGCCCCCAGTGGGCCGGCGCCGGGCGAGTTCTCGGGCGAGAGCCCCGAGGAAGCGGGCAAGGCCGAAGAGCTTGTCGCGGATCTGCAACGGGTGCAGGCCGACTTCGCCAACTACCGCAAGCGTGCCATTCGCGACCAGCAGGTCGCCGGGGAGCGCGCCAAGGCCTCGGTCATCACCCAGCTGCTGCCGGTGCTCGACGATCTCGATCGCGCGCGCAGTCACGGCGACCTGGATGCCGGTCCGCTGAAGTCGGTCGCAGACAAGTTGGCGACCGCGCTTGAGGGACTGGGCCTTTCGGGCTTCGGTGACGAAGGCGACGATTTCGACCCCGCGCTACATGAAGCCGTGCAGCACGAGGGTGACGGTACCCATCCCGTCGTCGGAACCGTGATGCGCCGCGGATACAAACTCGGCGATCAGGTGGTGCGTCACGCCCTGGTCGGCGTGGTCGACACCGTGCCTGACGCCGATAACGCCGACACCGCCGTGCACGAGACCGCAGAATCAGATAACGACTAGACCCAGGTGAGGAGGTGACGCGGTATGGCCCAGCGTGAATGGGTCGAAAAAGACTTCTACAAGGAGCTCGGCGTCTCCTCTGACGCCAGCGAGCAGGACATCAAACGGGCGGCCCGCAAGCTGCTCGCGGAGAACCATCCTGACCGCAACCCCGGCAATCAGGCGGCAGAAGAGCGGTACAAGGCCGTGTCGGAAGCCAAGGAAGTGCTCACCGATCCGGCCAAGCGCAAGGAGTACGACGAGACACGAAGGC
>CAZOIX010000994.1:0-1997 GCA_964579685.1 uncultured Mycobacterium sp. | reverse complement strand
CTTTCGTTCCAGTCCGCAGTTGGTCCGCAGCAGCTTTTAGGGACTTGGTTCGCGCGTCGTCCAAAGCCGCGGAAACCATCTCCAAATCATCTGGGAACAGGTCGGCGTAAGTGTCCAGGGTCAGCACCGCCGAGGCGTGCCCCAGCATGGTCTGCACGGCTTTGACATTGGCGCCGGCACTGATGGCAAGGGATGCGGCGGTGTGACGGAGATCGTGCGGAGTTACGACTGGGAAGGTCGCATCCTTCTCGAGGACCCGCTTGACCGCTTTGTTGAAGACTCGGCGGCGCCAGTTCGACACTCTCAGAACTCCGCCTTCGGGCGCGGCGAAGATGAGGTCATCGGGCTTCTTCCCAATCATCAGGACGGCCAGTTCGTCAGCAAGAAATGCGGGGAAAGGCACCATCCGCTGCTCGTACGACTTGGGTGACGACCACTCCAGTTGCCCTTCGACCTCTGTCACGGACTCCCGGACGTGGATGCGACGTCGAAGCATCTTCGCGTCACCGACGCGCAGCGCCGCCATTTCTCCCCAGCGCAGACCGGTGTAGGCCAAGAAGCGCACGACCGTCGCATCCGGCCCGACTTCAATCGCGAGCTGCTCCACCTGCCGGTGCGTCAGATACCCGCGCGGCCGCCGCTTGCGGCGAGGAAGCTTGATCCCCGCACACGGATTGCGCGCGATCCGTCGATCCTCGACCGCCATCTCCAGTACCTGACGCAAGATGCCGACGGCATTCTCAACGGTGGCGGCCCCGGCACCCGAGGACGTCATCGAGTGGACCCAGGCACGCACGTCCGTCGTCTGGACGTCGGCGACGGCGACCGCTGACCACCGCGGCTCGACGTACACCGGCCAGGTGTACCTCCGAGTCGACGCGGTGGTTTTCTTGAGATGGCTCTGCGTTCCGACCCATTTCGCATACAGTTCGCCGACGCTGACGCGACCCGCCTTCGGCGCGACATAGGCGCCCGTCACCTGCATGGCAGTGATCTCATCGAGCCAGGCTTGAGCATCCACTTTGCGATCGAAGGACCTGGTGTTTTCTTGCCCCTGGTCGTCGACGTAGCGGGCCAGCCAGCGACGCCCTTTGTTGGCCCGCGCTGTGGGGCTGCCGTCTGCCCGCCGCCAACGATCCTCGACGCCGGCCCGGCGGTTACGTCTTTGCATAGTCTGCTCCTCCGTCACCGTAAGTGTGCCACTGAGCGCCGACAGCTACTGACAAGAAACGGATTTCACCAAATCAAGACCAAAGTTGGCTGTGGTGGTGGACGGATCGACTTCTCTGGTGTCACCGTTGGCTCAGTTGAACCGACTGTGATTCAGGAGGAATGTGATGGAATTGCTTGGAGCTAAACAGGTATCGCAGATGATCGGTGTCCCGGTTGGGACACTGCGGTACTGGAGACACTCGGATATCGGACCGGCGAGCTTCACCTTGGGCCGCCGTGTCGTGTATCGGCGCGATGAGGTTCTTAGGTGGATTTCGCAGCAGGAGAGCGCAACCCGACGCGGAGGCGGCGACGCTGCATGAGGCCCGCATATGAGAAAGACCCCGGGGGCTAGCCGAGGTCTTTCGTTCGAACCACCCGATCGCTCAACCGGAAGTTCCTCATGAGAATAGCCCGTCATGCCCGCCCGCAGAAGCACCGCAGGCAGGAAACCCTATGAGTGCCAACAACGAAAGCGACAAGAAGTCCGTCGCCGCGCGCCTGGTCTGCATGGCGCAAGAGCGGTACCTCCTCGGCGTCTCCGAAGACGGAGAGCCCTTCGGCGCTGACCGAACCCGGCCTCATCTGGCGATTCTGCTGCGCGCGGGCAAGGCCGGCCTACGCGCCCAACTCGCCTCCCGCTATTTCGCGGAGACCGGCACCGTGGCCGGCGGCCAGGCCCTCACCGACGCCACCCTGGTCCTCGAAGGCCTGGCCGCCAACCAGAGACCTGAGAAGCTGCATCTCCGCATCGCTGAGCACCGAGGAATCAGCTACATCGACAC
>CAZOIX010000993.1:0-2000 GCA_964579685.1 uncultured Mycobacterium sp. | reverse complement strand
CCTACTCTCCGGCCAGCGCCGAGGGTTCGCCACACATCGAGCTGACGATCGGCCGCCACGACGGCGGGCTGGTCTCCACCTACCTCTGTGATCACGCTCGCCCGGGCATGGTCGTCGGGCTGGACTCCGTCGGCGGGGACTTCGTGCTTCCGACGGTGCGGCCCCGTCGCATCCTGTTCGTGTCCGGTGGCAGCGGTATCACTCCGGTGATGTCCATGCTGCGCACGATGCGCAACGAGGGGTCCGATCGTGAGATCGCGTTCATCCACTACGCACGCAGCGCGCAGGAAGCCTGCTACGCGGACGAACTGTCGGCGATGGCGGGTGTACGGGTGCTGCACGGCTACACCCGCGACGGGCAGGGCGACCTCGAGGGCTACTTCGGAGCCGACCACCTCGCCGCCGCGATGCCCGCGCCCGACGCGGTGTTCGTGTGCGGCCCGCAGGCGCTCGTGGAGGCCGTCCGCACGCACCACCCGGACGCGGCCTCGGAGAGCTTCGTCCCACCTGTATTCGCCCCGTCGACCGAGACGTCGGGCGGCCGAATCGCATTCACCGACAGCGGTGTCGAGCTGACCGATGACGGCCGGCCCCTGCTCGAGCAGGCCGAGGCCTCAGGTCTCACGCCGGAAAGCGGATGCCGGATGGGCATCTGCGGCAGTTGCACCCGCCGCAAGACCAGCGGCGTCGTCAAGAACCTGATCACCGGAACGGTATCCAGTAGCGAAACAGAAGACGTGCGTATCTGTGTGTCCGCGCCCGTCGGCGACGTCGACATCGCGCTTTAGATCCGAAACGGACCAGAAAGGACCAGCCATGACTACAGCCACCACCCCCCAGCCGAAGACCATCTCGAAAACCGTTGGGGGCAAGACCGTCACCATGACTCCCGACCAGGCCGAGGCGTTCGGCCGCGAACTCGACGCGCTGAAGGAGCGTGTGATCGCCGACCTCGGCGAGCGCGACGTCACCTACATCCGCCGGATCATCAAGGCGCAACGCGGCCTGGAGGTCGCCGGCCGAGCGATGCTGTTCGGCGGCATCTTCCCGCCGTTCTGGCTGGCGGGTACCGCGATGCTGGGGTTGTCGAAGATCCTGGACAACATGGAGATCGGCCACAACGTCATGCACGGCCAGTACGACTGGACCGGCGATCCGACCCTGGCGAGCAAGAACTTCGAATGGGACACCGCCTGCCCGGCCGACCAGTGGCGGCACTCGCACAACTACATGCACCACACCTACACCAACATCGTCGGCATGGACCGCGACGTGGGCTACGGGATCCTGCGGATCAGCGAGGACCAGAAGTGGAAGCCGTATTTCCTCGGCAATCCTGTGTGGGCATTCCTGCTGATGGTGCTGTTCCAGTACGGCGTCGCATTGCACGAGTTGGAATCCGAACGAATCGCCTCGGGTGAGATCTCGATCGCCGACAAGCGCGAGATCCTCGAGGGGATCTGGCGCAAGACCAAGAAGCAGACGCTCAAGGACTATGTGGCGTTCCCGCTGCTGGCCGGCCCCTTCGCGCCCTGGGTGTTCGCCGGGAACATGACGGCGAACCTGATGCGCAACGTCTGGTCCAACGTGATCATCTTCTGTGGACACTTCCCTGAGGATGTGCAGGAGTTCTCGATAGAGGAAACCAAGGCCGAGACGCGCGGCCAGTGGTACTTCCGTCAGATCCTGGGTTCGGCGAACCTGACCGGCGGCAAGCTCTTTCACATCCTGAGCGGCAACCTGTCGTTCCAGATCGAGCACCATCTGTTCCCCGACATCCCGGCCCACCGCCACGCCGAGATCGCCCAGGAGGTGCAGGACATCTGCGAGCGGTACGGCATCCCCTACAACAAGGGGCCGCTGCCACGGCAGATCGCCACCGTCTGGCGCAAGATCTTCAAGCTCGCGCTGCCATCACGTCTGACAATGCGGACACCAGAAGCTGATCCGGTCGCCGCTGCTGTCTGACGCGATCGACGTTCCGCAGCGCCGACACGCAC
>CAZOIX010000992.1:0-2009 GCA_964579685.1 uncultured Mycobacterium sp. | reverse complement strand
CTCCCTGGAAAGGGGGTGCTCGATAGGGGGTGTTTATTTTCCTCCAGCAAGAGGACCCATGTCTGCATAGATTTTCAACCATCCTTGTTTGTGCATGAATGAATTCAAAATATAAGTACGTGTAACGAAATATCAGATAGACACTGTCAACATTCGGACCCGTATCATGGCAGGTATCAAGCTTACACGCTCAATGAAGCTTGCAAGAATTGCTTGGGCTGGTCTTCGTAACAGCATGCTGTGATACGAGCTGAGCGCAGCATGCCCCGCCTCCTTGCGGCAGTCGGAAGAGCCTAAATTAGAAGGCACAGAAATTGGACCAGTGCCTTTAAAATTTAAGTTTTCAATATAGGTACGTTCTGTAAGGAATATGATTTATTAGGATTGCGTGAAAGGGAAAAAGTAGAAGGCTGCCGCCTGTCGCCTCCACCGACGTACAAGGCCGAGAGTAGTGACAGGCCAATATGGCAAAGAACTGCGAGTATATGGACTTGGTGAAACATTGTTGTAGAGTTCAATATTCTCCTGGCAAAGAGAGGATATGGATGGGCAGATGGCTGTCGACAAGCTCGGCCAAGAGTCCGCCGCAGAGTGTTCGCTTGTCTGTTCGCTACTTGACCATATTCTCTGAAGACGGTGCTATTCTTAAGTACTATGCAAGATTGCATCCTAAATCTCATAGTTGCAGTCATCGATGGATAGATTTGGTGTATTGCGACCCAAAGTTTTATGGCTCAGTCAGTCGGCCGCCCCAATCAAAGCGGCTTGGACCTTTGCCGATTCAAAGAAACGAAGGGTTGGCATAGCGACTTATTCTATCAAGTATACGTTTCTTGAAAGATTAAACAAATTCTGGCGTGCACAAGTGGAAGAGCAGTGAGGCGGTCTGCAGGGGCAACGGCGGCATGTCTACTTACTTTTTTCCAAGAATTCACTGCTTGAAAGTATGACTGGAATGTATAAAATATGCATCGCTAATATATATGACATTTTGTATTTTGCAGTTAGCCAGTATCAAACATGGGTGAGGAAGCACCAAAGAAGAGGAGTTTCAGGAAGTACTCCTACAGAGGAGTTGACCTGGAACAGCTTCTTGACATGAACACCGATGAGCTTGTTGAGCTGTACGGAGCTCGCCAGCGCCGTAGATTCCAAAGAGGATTGAACAGAAAATGCATGGCTCTGATCAAGAAGCTGCGCAAGGCTAGAAAAGCTGCAGAAGGTACTGGAGAGAAGCCAGACCCAGTGCGTACTCATCTGAGAAACATGGTGATCATCCCTGAGATGATTGGTAGCATTGTTGGTGTGTACAACGGAAAGACTTTTAATCAGGTAGAAATTCGTCCAGACATGTTGGGACATTACTTGGCTGAGTATTCCATCTCATACAAGCCTGTCCGTCACGGAAGGCCTGGAATTGGTTCCACCAACTCCTCCAGATTCATTCCACTTAAGTAATCATCATGTAAAACTCGAGATATCTATAATGATAGAGTTTATACAATTATTGTATAGTTCAAACGACTAGTGGGATATATGAGTTTACATCGATAATCTCGACTTGAGGGAAGTATGATCACTTGTTTTCAGTGATGAATTCAAAATCAATGGACGAGGTTGAGGGTTCTCCTTGTGAACTGCATTTACTTGCCAATCATGCCGGCACCACCCTTCTTGTAAGATCCCTTGGTGTAGCTCTTAGTGTAATCCTTCTTGGTCCATGGCTTGGTGTACTCCTTCTTTTCCCAAGTCTTGGTGTAATCCTTCTTGGTCCATGGCTTGGTGTAATCCTTCTTGGTCCAAGTCTTGGTGTAGTCCTTCTTGGTCCATGGCTTGGTATAATCCTTCTTTTCCCAAGTCTTGGTGTAGTCCTTCTTTGGCCAGGTCTTGCTGGTCCACGTCTTGGAGTAATCCTTCTTGGTGTAGTCCTTCTTGGAGTCCTTCAACCAGCTACCGGTCTTTCTTCCCTCCCACCCTGCGCTCACGATCTAGTTTATCAAAAGTCAGAG
>CAZOIX010000991.1:0-2010 GCA_964579685.1 uncultured Mycobacterium sp. | reverse complement strand
TGAGGCAACGAATCCGCCTTCGCGCGCATCTTGACGTGAGGCAACAGGCCGACAAATCCGGGTGGAGCGATCTCGCGCCCCCGAACGGTGCGACACGCCTCGAACACATGTTTGATTAATCGGCCGGCGCGGGCTACATTCGCGCCATGGACTCCAGCAGCGATACCCCCGATGGCACGGACGGCACCGGCGGGCGCGGTGGGCTCGACACGGGGCTGACCGAGCGGCAACGCACCATCCTCGACGTGATCCGCGCCTCGGTGACCAGTCGGGGCTATCCGCCGAGCATCAGAGAGATCGGCGACGCCGTCGGGTTGACGTCGACGTCGTCGGTGGCGCACCAACTGCGCACGTTGGAACGCAAGGGCTACCTGCGCCGCGATCCCAACCGCCCGCGCGCGGTCGACGTGCGCGGTGCCGACACTCCGTCGTCGATCGTCGCCACCGACGTCGCGGGGTCGGACGCCCTACCGGAACCGACCTTTGTCCCGGTGCTGGGCCGCATCGCCGCCGGTGGTCCGATCCTGGCGGAGGAGGCCGTCGAGGACGTCTTTCCCCTACCGCGTGAACTGGTCGGGGAAGGTTCTTTGTTCCTTCTCAAGGTCGTCGGCGACTCGATGGTCGACGCGGCGATCTGCGATGGCGACTGGGTGGTTGTGCGTCAGCAGAACGTGGCCGACAACGGCGACATCGTCGCCGCGATGATCGACGGTGAGGCGACGGTGAAGACGTTCAAGCGCACCCGCGGTCAAGTGTGGCTGATGCCGCACAACCCCGCGTTCGATCCGATTCCCGGCAACGACGCCGCGGTGCTGGGCAAGGTCGTGACGGTGATCCGCAAGATCTAAGGGACTTCGTCGTCGGTGACGAAGCCGTTCACCCGCGCGAGTTCCTCAGACGCGAACCAGATTTCGGCTCGGGCGTCGTCGTACAGCGCACTGCCGGGCGCCCAGTACACACCCGACTTGGTGCTCGCCTTGACGGGGTAACCCTCCGGCGCCTCGTTGGGATCGTCGAGTGGCATGAGGAAAGCGATTTGCGGTTCGGGTTCGTCGACCTCGATCCGCGCGTGCCGCCCGGTATCGGTGAGCGGATCGCGCTTGCTCACCGGAGCAACGGTGAGCACGGGGGTGGGGGCGGTGTCGACGGCGTCGGGATCGTCGTCCTCGTCGGGCTTGTCGACGACCCCAGATGGCTCTTCCTCCTCGACATCCGAGGGCGCTCCCCAGGGGTCGTAATCCTCATGTGCGACGTCATCGTCGTGTGCCAGGTCATCCTCGTGCGGAAGGTTTTCGGGTGGCACGTCCTCGTCGCGAGAGAAGTCATCACCGCGCGGCAGGTCGCTCCCTGGCAGTGCGCCCAAACCAGCGCCGGTGTAACGATCGCCGAACATCGCTGCGGCGTAGTCGTCGTCAGCGCTCATCCGCTCGGCGACACCGTAGGGGTGTTCCGGATCGCCGGTGAACCTGTCGTCCTGCATCGCGTATGAACCGTCCGAGGCGAAGGGATCGTCGCCCTTGCGCCGCCGCATCATGGTCGCCAGCAGCACTGCTCCGATGAGAACCGCGACCGGCACCAGCGCCAGCAGCCACCACCAGCTGAATTTGAACCACGTGTTGCCGTCGGAATCCGACGCCCGCGACGTGGCCGGCGCGTCAGGTGCTTTCTGGCCCGGGACCTCGACACCGGACAACTCGGAGGCCAGATTGGCCGGTTCGGTGCTGAATTCGTTGGAAGAACGATCCCACGACACCACGCCGCCGCTGAATCGCTGCGTGATGACGTCACCGGACTCGGCCTGGTCGGCCATCGGCGCGCCGAGCGCACCCTTTGCCCCGTCCAGCTTGTCCCAGGCCGCCGCCATGGCGCCCCGCATGATCACCGCGCCGTACTCCGGCGTCCAGAAGATGACCGGTTTGTCCTCGGCCGCGAAGCTGGCCATGCGGCTGTCCGTGGCAAGACCGCCGTCGATCTCACTGGTGATGGGGAACCCGAGATCGCCCTCTGGCC
>CAZOIX010000990.1:0-2010 GCA_964579685.1 uncultured Mycobacterium sp. | reverse complement strand
CTCCTGCAACGCATCCGGCAGGGCGCCGAGACCGTGTACGCCCCGGCGTTCGACCGCGATGTCGAGCAACCCGTGGCGGGCAGCATCCGCATCGCACCGGATGCGCGGCTCATCGTCACCGAGGGAAACTATCTGCTCGACGACGACCAGCCCTGGCCGCAGGTGCGGCGGGTGCTCGACGAGGTGTGGTTCATCGACTGCGCGCCCGACGAACTGCGCCGCCGACTGATCGCACGTCATATCGAGTTCGGCAAGTCTGCCGAGCGTGCGCGGGCCTGGGTGCGCGACGTGGACGAGCCGAACGCGCAGCGCATCCAACGCGTCCGGTACAAGGCCGACATCGTGGTCTAACCCGTCACCGTGTCGAGCGTCCCGACGAAATCCTGTGTCTCCCAGAGGTTCAGAAAGTCCGTCATCATCAGCAGGCGGCTGCGGGCCTGCTCGTTGTCGGCGATCTGCGGGTCGAAACGGTCGCTCACTTGTGCGGGCAGCAGCCGCAGCAGGTAGGACGGCACGTCCAACAACCAGGCCAGGCCCATGATCGCGACGTACAGCATCAGATGCCCCTTCATCACGGCCGTCGCGAGCGCAGGTCCGCCCGCAGCCATGAACTCTTTGCCGAAGACGTCGAGCAGGCCGTCGAGGTGCGTGTCCCACAGCTCGGTCTCCGCGCTGCACATGGCGCCCCAGATCGCCATGGCCACGTTCATCTGGCCGACGCAGCCCCAGTCCATCAGCCCGCATTCGAGTCGGCCTGCCCTGCGCCAGAACCATGCGTTGTCCACGTTGGCGTTCCAGTGACACAACTCCACGTACTCGGAATCCCCGGCCAGCCAGTCCCAGATGGCATCCTCGTGGGCAGGAAACCGCGTCACCTCATGTCGGAGCCGCGAGATGAACTCCGGCGAGCGCAGGTTGGCAGGCAGGAGGCCGGGCGCCGCAGACGCGAAGGCGGCGAACCGATCGACGCGGCGCTGGAGTTGATCGGCCGAATACGGAACGCGCTCACCGACCGACAACCGCTTCATGTCGACCGGGAATTGTTCGACCAGCTCGGCGGGCAGCCGTCCGGATTTGTGCGCGCCCGCAAGACGGCCGAGAGCGCCGATCAGGGCCTGATAGTGCCCGACCGGATCAGGCATCGCGTAGTCCATGCACTTGTCGTAATGCGGCTCGATGCCGTTGTGTCCGTAGGGAATACGATCGGTGATCAGCAGGCCGGCGCCCGAGGGGCCGTGGTAGTCGGCGAACAGGCAGCGCGGCACGGCGACCGGAAATTCCGGTGTACGGGACAGCAGCGCGAAACGGACCTCGAACTCCATCTGGGTGCGCCCCTGATCACGGCGGACGTCGTCGAAGTCGCGGGAGAATTTGGCGAAGAGCTCGGTCGGCAGGTCGGCGCGGTCGTAGGCAATCGACAGCACCGCTTTACGCCCGGTGCTACCGCCGCGAAATTCCGTCAGGCCGGTGATGGCGGCGACGTTGTTGTCGGGGCGTCAGTGCGCCGTTGGCCCGAAACGCCGCGGTGAGGAACTGGGGACCGCCGGCGCGCAGTGCCTCGACATGGGTGGGCATGTCGAGGCCCAGGTAGTCACCCCGCACCCAGTCCGCTCGCGGCAGCGAGACGTCAGCCAACGGCGCGGTCGGCGCCCTCCCAGAACTGGGCGCGCACCGCCTTCTTGTCCGGCTTACCCAGTGCGGTCACCGGGACGGAGTCGACGATGATCACCTGCTTGGGCGACTGCACGGACCCCTTGCGGTCCTTGACCGCGGACTGGATCTCAGCGGTCATCGTCGCGATGGCGGCCTCGTCGGATGCGGCGTCGGGCCGCAGCACGACCACCGCCGTCACAGCTTCGCCCCACTTCTCGTCCGGGGTACCGATCACGCATACCTGGGCCACCGAAGGATGCTCTGCGACAACATCTTCCACCTCGCGCGGGAACACGTTGAAACCGCCGGTGACGATCATGTCCTTGGTGCGGTCGACGATGTACCAGAAGCCGTCCT
>CAZOIX010000989.1:0-2012 GCA_964579685.1 uncultured Mycobacterium sp. | reverse complement strand
ACGCCACACACCTGGGTCTTCTTGCCGAATGCGACCACATCGGGAGCGACGCCCAATTGCTGGTAAGCCCATGCGGTTCCGGTCATCCCGCACCCCGTCTGCACCTCGTCGAAGATCAACAAGGCATCGAACTCGTCGCACAGTTCCCGCATCGCCGCGAAGAATTGCGGCCGGAAGTGGCGGTCGCCGCCCTCACCCTGAATGGGCTCGGCGATGAAACAGGCGACGTCGTGCGGGTGGGCTTCGAAGGCTGCGCGGGCCTGGCGAAGGGACTCGGCTTCCACCGCGTCCATATCCGCGCCCGGCCGGAGGAAGGGCGCGTCGATACGCGGCCAGTCGAACTTCGGAAACCGCGCGACCTTGTTGGGGTCGGTGTTGGTCAGCGAGAGCGTGTACCCACTGCGCCCATGGAAGGCGCCGCGCAGATGCAGCACCTTGGTGCCGAGCGCAGGGTCGATCCCGTGCGCCTCGTTACGCCTGCTCTTCCAGTCGAACGCGACCTTCAGCGCGTTCTCGACGGCCAGCGCTCCCCCGTCGACGAAGAACAGGTGGGGTAGTTCGGGGTCACCCAGGACGCGCGCGAACGTGGCGACGAACCGCGCCATCGGCACGGTGTAGATGTCGGAGTTGCTCGGTTTGTTGACCGCCGCCTGCGCGAGTTCAGTCCGAAAGCCCTCGTCGTCGGCGAGTGCCGGGTGATTCATCCCCAGAGCCGACGACGCGAAGAACGTGAACATGTCGAGATAGCGCTCGCCGGTGCGGGCGTCGACCAGATACGAGCCCGATGAGCGCTCGATGTCGAGAACCAGGTCGAGTCCATCGGCCAAAATGCTTCGGGCCAGCACGTCGCGGACATCGTCCGGACGGACCGGCATGGCCGTGGCGGCGCGGGCGGATTGCGTCAAGACAACGGTCATGAAGGCATTTTAACAGATGTTTTACGGTAAAAATCCCCTTTAGCCGTAACGATTACGGCACTGAGTCGCGTCTATCGTAAAAAGTTTGTAAGATGATGGTGCTTCGGGTGCGGACGTTCGCCGCCGTCCGGATTCGTTGCAACAAGTCTTCCAGCGCCCGTGCCGTCTCGACTCGCACCAACAGGATGTAACTCTCCTCGCCGGCCACCGAGTGACACGACTCGATGGCGTCGATGTGTTCGAGCCGCGCCGGGGCATCATCGGGTTGAGAGGGGTCGAGAGGAGTGATCGCCACGAACGCCGACAGCATGTTGCCGACCGCTTCGGGGTTGATCCTGGCCGAGTATCCGACCACCACACCCCGCGCCTCCAGGCGCCGCACGCGTGACTGCACCGCCGACACCGACAGACCCGCCACCGCCGCGAGATGGGCCAGTGTGGCCCGCCCATCGGCGACCAGCTCACGTGCCAGCACGCGGTCGATATCGTCGAGCGCTTCGCTCATGGCCGCACTGTATCCGAGCGGGGGCGCAAGATGAGGTCGCGTGTCCAAACGTGGCAGCTGCGTGCGCAGTTCGCCGCGGCGTTGTCGCAGTTGTACGCCGCCGAGGTGCCGCTCTACTCGACACTGCTCGAGGTCAGCGCGCAGGTGAACCGCGAACTGGGGGCCACCGATCGGGTGACCGCGGAGCGCCACGGCGCGATCCGGGTCGGCAGTCCACGTGAACTGGCCGACGTCGCCGACCTGTTCGCCGCGTTCGGCATGTATCCCGTCGGGTTCTACGACTTGCGCGACACGCAGTCGCCGGTGCCGGTCGTATCGACGGCATTTCGGCCGATTGCGCCGGACGAGTTGGAACACAACCCGTTTCGGGTGTTCACGTCGATGCTGGCGACCTCCGATCGGCGCTTCTTCTCCTCTGAGCTGGCCGGCCGCATCGAGCGGTTCCTCGGCGACCGGCGGCTGTTCGACCCGGCGCTGATCGATGAAGCGCGACGTATCGCCGCCGACGGCGGCACGGATCGCGAATCTGGGCAACGGTTCGTCGCCGCCGCCGTCGAGACGTTTGCGCTGTCACGCGAGCCGATCGACCG
>CAZOIX010000988.1:0-2012 GCA_964579685.1 uncultured Mycobacterium sp. | reverse complement strand
AGGGTGTCGTCGGAGTACCGGACCTTGAGCAGTTCGCTGCAGATCTCGGTGAGGCTCAGCGTCGGATAGCCGTAGTACACGGCCATGAATGGCAGCGTGAAGGCGCCCTCGATGACGAGCGCGACCAGACACACCAGGACGGCGCGTTTGATCCACTTGTGCATGTTCGCGTAGTACGGCGTGGTGCCAGGAGGCAGGTCCTCGGACTTCTGGTCCTCGGCGGGTTCGGAGGTCGTGGTCACAGTTGTTCCTCGAATCGGTTCAGTCGGAGAAGATTTCGCGATTCACCGTGTGCAGGTAGGGGATCGCGAGGAAGGGGGTGATGTAGAAGATGTCGTAGAGCCACCAGCCGATGACCGGGAAGACGACACCGGCGTAGCGGACGTCGGCGTACATGGTCATGTTGAAGACGTAGAGGCACCAGATCAGCACGCCCATCCAGCAGGTGATGATCATCCACTGGTGGCCCCAGCGCTTCATCTGCAAGAACCCGATCGCCGCGGCGCACCGCATCGCGAAGACGGTGACGATCATCCCGAACACCATGGACTTCTCGCCGGGTCCCGCCGCGCCCCCGATCCACAACTCGTTGTAATGCCAGAAGTAGCCGGCGTCGAACATCGCGCCCCAGCCCACCATCAGCACGCGATTGACCAACGTGTGGTTGGCCACCAGGTCCAGCGCCCACCCCAGGCTGTTGAGCATCCCGTCGATCAGCACGAGGTAGCCGATCAGGGTGACGATCATCGGGCGCATCGACAATCCGGCGCGGGCGGCCTGGCGCTGCAGCCACACCCCACGCAGGAAGATGGGCAGTCCGAAGATCCCCGGGGCCCACATCCCCATCAGCGCCGCACCGACGATCATCCATTTGTCCGCCCTGCGCTGTGCCAGGCGCGATTCCTCGTCGTGCTCCTCGAGGGTGACCGTCCCGCCCGTCCGGACGTCCAGGCTCACAACTCCCACCACCCGCGGGCGAACGACATGTACAGCTGGATTCCGAACATCGCCAGGAGATAGCCGTAGATGACGATCTGCAGGACGATGAGTGCCCTCTTGCGCTTCTTCTCCTTCAGGTCCATGTCGTCATGGCTCCTTCCCCTACTGTGCGGTGCTCGGGCTGTCGGCGTCGGCCAGGCTGGCCACCGCCACTTCGCGTAAACCCTCCGAGATCGCTCCGTCGCTCGACAGCGGCGCGAGGATGCAGGCCTGCGCGGCGTCCAATTCGGTTGCGCCTGCGGCGATCAACTGTGCTGCGGTGACCAGTACGCGGGTGGACGGGGGTTCGAAGTGGAACGCCTCGTCGGCGGTTCTGATGGCCGTTGCGCACTGCACGAGCCGCCGGGCCTGCGCCAGTTCGATGCCCGCCTCGGCAACGATCACCTCGGCTTCCCGGTCGGGAGGCAGGTAGCGCATCGGCAGCGTGACGAAACGCTGACGGAAGGACGGTTTGAGTTCCTTCAGCGAACTGCGGTACGCGGGGTTGTAGGAGCACACGAGCATGAAAGTCTCCGGCGCCTGGACGACTTCGCCCGCCCGGTCGAGGTAGAGCGCCCGCCGATGGTCGGTCAGCGAGTGCAGGATGGCCAGCGAGTCGTGTCGCGCCTCGACCACCTCGTCGAGGTAGCAGATGGCTCCGGCCTTGACGGCTCTGGTGAGCGGTCCATCCGTCCACACCACGTCGCCGCCGGTGACCATGAAGCGCCCGACGAGGTCGGAACTGGTCAGATCGTCATGGCAGCTGATCGTCACCACGGGCCGTTGCAGGAGCACACCCATGTGCTCGACGAGCCGTGTCTTTCCGCAGCCGGTCGGCCCCTTCAGCAGCACCGGCAGATGTTGCCGGTAGGCCTGCTCGAACAGCTGGACCTCATTGCCGTTGGAGAAATACGGCTGAGTCATGCGCGATCCGCTGTCGCTGCTCGCGTGTGTCACGCTGCCACCAACTCTCGATGCACATGGGCAAGTACGCGGGGAAGCTCCTCGATACGCCGAATGCGTTTGGAGCTGCG
>CAZOIX010000987.1:0-2014 GCA_964579685.1 uncultured Mycobacterium sp. | reverse complement strand
AGCGCGCGTGAATTACTACCACCGCCCCGAACTCCTCCTGCGACCACCAGAACAGCCAGAGGGAAACCCGGACCGCGGACCGTAACTCGTCCTAGTTCGCGTCGGCCAGTGCCTGCTTGGCCGCGTTGTAGCCGGGAACGAAGGTGATCCCGGGCCCGCCGTGACACCCGGCGCTGCCGAGATACAGGCCGTCGATCGGGATCGGTTGATCGACATAGCCTTTCGGCCCGGGCCGGTTCAGCCCGATCTGGTCCGGGTGAATGAGCCCATGGCAGTAGTCGCCACCGGGCGCACCGAACATGGTGCCCATGTGTTTGGGGGTGAAGGTGGTGTGCTTGAGGATCAAGCTCTCGAAATTCGGGGCAAGCCGGGTGAGCTTGTCGATCACGCGCTGCCCCATCTCGGCCTTCATCTCGCCGTAGCTGGAATCCGATTCCTCGATCGGGAACCACAGCGAGAACGCCGATGCCGCGTGCTTCCCTGACGGCGCCAGGCCGGGGTCGTTCACCGACGGTATCTGCAGCGCGATCGACGGGTCGGCGGGCACGATGCCGTGCCGGCAGTCCTCCCACTGCTGCTGCAGTTCTTCGGGGGTGGAGAAGATCCCGATGTTCGACTGCATTGCCGGATCGTTCAGCAATTCATACGGCGACGCGAACTCCGGGATGCCGTCGAGCGCGAAGTGCATCTGAAGGTAGCTGCCGCGGTGGTCCTGCCGAGAAAAGCGCTCCCGGACGTCGGCGGGTAACGCGGTTGGGTCGACCATCCCATTGACGGTGAGATCCGGTGCGATGCCGGAAATGACGACGGGCGCGGTGATGACCGAGCCGTCCTCCAACCGGACCCCGGTGACCCGGCCGTCGGCGACCTGGATCTCCTCGACCTTGGCCCGAAGCCTCAATTCACCGCCGCTGGACGTGAACACGTCGCACAAGTGCGCCGTCAACGCACCGATGCCGCCCTTGAGTTTCTTGACCAGTAGCGCATTCTCATCGGGCACCGCGAATCCATAGGCCAGCGCCGCGGCGGTGCCGGGCGTGGCGGGCCCACGATAGGTGGTGTTGCACGCGAGCAGTGACAGCATGCCCCGTAACGCGCCGTGCTTCTCCTTGTCGGGCAGGTAGCGGTCGATGACATCGGTGACCGAGCCGAACAGCAGGTCGGTGATCGTTGAACGTTCGAATTCGTTTGTCGCACAGGCATACATCTCGTCGAGTGTCTTCGGCGGCTGACCCGCATCAAACCGTCCCAGTGCACGGGTCGGCGCCTGACACCACGCCATCAGGCCGGCCATCCCGTTGACGGCCTCCGCGCCATGGACCTCGTTGATGTGCGTCATGAGCTTCATGGGGTCGGTGTAGTAGACCAGCGGTTCGTCTCCGACACCGCGCAGCGACACCGACATCACGTCGAGATCGACGGTCGGCAATGCGTCCAGGCCCAATTCGCGGCTGACCACGGCCGAGGTCGGGATCTGCACAGACCCGGCGATCTCGAACCTGAAGCCGTCGAACAATTCGACAGTGGAGGCCATCCCACCGGCATAGAGCTTGAAGTCGAGGCACAGCGTGCGCAGCCCCGCCTTCTGGAGCAGTGCGGCGGCGGTCAACCCGTTGTGGCCCGCGCCGACGACGATCGCGTCAAAGTCCACCATGCGCTGAGGCTGGCACGCGGTTCACGTTTTGTCAATATTGACAAAACTTTCAGCTGATCCCTTTGGCCAGCGTGTCCAGCGCCTCCCGGGTCAGCCGCGACAGCTCGGGTAACGAGCGTTCCTCGCCGAGCATCCACACCTCCATCGCCCCGAACACCGCGGCCGCGATGCACCGAGCCGTCACGGCGATGCGCATGCGTTCGTCGGTGCCCGGCTCCGGGGGGTTCTCGACGGTGAGGTGTTGTTCGATCGCCCCGGCGAAGTCGGCCTCGACCTGCCGCATGTGTCGCACGATCCGGTCGGGTTCGATTTCCTGCGCGCGAAGGGCGGCGGTCTGCGCGACGGCCCAATCGTCATAGG
>CAZOIX010000986.1:0-2019 GCA_964579685.1 uncultured Mycobacterium sp. | reverse complement strand
CATCCGCACAACGTCGCCCGCGGTACGTTCGTCGAGGTCGACGGCGTGACACAACCCGCACCGGCGCCGCGCTACTCCAGAACGAAGAACGCAGCCCCCTCGCCCTCGCGACGCGCTGACTAGGCCGTCTCTCTCGTCCTGAACAGGCGCTCCAGCTCCACAAGCACGGCCGGGTCCTCGATCGTGGCCGGTTGCTGGTAGGGCTCTGCATCGATGATGGCGCGAATGGTCTTGCGCAGAATCTTTCCAGACCGCGTCTTCGGCAGCCGCGCCACAATCTGGCAGGTCTTGAACGCAGCGACCGGTCCGATCTTGTCACGGACCAGTGCAATGACTTCGCGCTCGATCTCGCCCTGCTTCGCCTCGACGCCGGCCTTCAGCACAATCAGCCCGACCGGGACCTGCCCCTTCAACGCATCGGCAACGCCGACCACGGCGCACTCGGCGACTGCGGGATGCGAAGCGACGACTTCTTCCATGGCGCCGGTCGACAGCCGGTGCCCCGCCGTGTTGATGACATCGTCGGTGCGCGACATCACGAACAGGTAGCCGTCCTCGTCGATATAGCCCGCATCTCCGGTCTGGTAGCAGCCCTCGTACCGCTTGAGGTAATCGCGGTGGAAGCGATCGTCGTCATGCCAGAGCGTGTTGAGGGCGCCCGGCGGCAGCGGCAGCCTGCAGACGATGGCGCCTGTGGCGTTCGCCGGGACGTCCTCGCCCTTCTCGTTGACGACCGCAACTGTCCAGCCCGGAACCGGCCTCGTCGGCGAGCCGGACTTGATCGGCAATTGCTCGAGGCCGACGCAGTTGGCAACGATTGGCCAGCCGGTTTCCGTCTGCCACCAATGATCGACGACCGGCACGCCGATCTTCTCGCGGGACCATTCCAGAGTCGGCGGATCGCACCGCTCGCCCGCAAGGAAGACCGTGCGGAGCTTTGAAAGATCGTACTGCTTCAGCAAGCTGGCGTCGGGGTCCTGCTGACGGATGGCGCGAATTGCGGTCGGCGCCGTGAAGAATGTCGACACGCCATGCTCTGCGATCACGCGCCAGAATGCGCCCGCGTCCGGCGTACCAACCGGCTTGCCCTCATAGAGGATCGTGGTCGATCCGTTCAGCAGCGGCCCGTAGACGATGTAGGAGTGGCCGACGACCCAGCCGACATCAGAGGCGGCCCAATAGGTCTCGCCGGGCTGGCATCCATAAACGTTCTGCATGCTCCAGATGAGCGCGACCGCATGTCCGCCATTGTCGCGCACCACGCCCTTGGGCTTGCCTGTCGTGCCGGACGTGTAGAGCACATATAGCGGATGGTCGGCGTCCACGGGCACGCAGTCAGCAGGCTCGACCCCATTGAGCGCCTGCCCCCATTCGATGTCCCGCCCTTCCTGCAGGCTGGCGGTCGACTGCGGGCGCT
Organism: uncultured Mycobacterium sp.; assembly: GCA_964579685.1. GTDB lineage: Bacteria > Actinomycetota > Actinomycetes > Mycobacteriales > Mycobacteriaceae > Mycobacterium. Next base: position 602 of record CAZOIX010000986.1, on the reverse strand, counting down.
GGAGGATAATGCATCGGTCCGGCTTGTGCGTTGACTGGTCGATCGCCGCATCGAGCAGGGGCTTGTAGTTCACCACCCGTCCCGGTTCGAGACCGCAGCTCGCAGCCACGACCACCTTCGGCTTGGCGTCCTCAATCCGCGCCGCCAGTTCGGCAGCAGCAAATCCCCCAAACACCACCGAATGCACCGCGCCAATGCGGGCGCAGGCCAGCATCGCGACCGCTGTCTCCGGCACCATCGGCATGTAGATCACGACCCGGTCGCCGGTCTCGACGCCACAAGCGCGCAACGCGCCTGCAAACATCGCCACGCGATCCTTCAATTCGCGATAGGTCAGCTTTTGTTGCGAGCCGGTCAGGGGGCTGTCGTAGATCAACGCCGTCTGATCCGCCCGCCCATCCCGCACATGACGGTCGACCGCGTTGAAGCAGGTGTTCAGCCGTCCGCCGGCAAACCAGCGGTAGTCCGCCGCGGGGCCTGGCGTGAAGGCGGCGGCGTATGGCGTCTCCCACTCGATGAGTTCCGCCGCCTTGCCCCAGAACGCTTCGGGTGTCTCTTTTGCTTCCCGCCACGCCGACTCGTACTTGCCCGTCACTCTGTCC
>CAZOIX010000985.1:0-2024 GCA_964579685.1 uncultured Mycobacterium sp. | reverse complement strand
GCCTGTCACCGCCGCGTACGCCGCCACGTTCCCGCTGTCGATCGGCAACTCCTCGACGGTCAACATGCGGTCGGGCAACGAGTCGCTGCGCGGTACGAACGGCAGCGCACCGGCAGCGGCGCGCACCAGGTTTCTCAGGCCGGACGGCTGCTCTGTGGCCACGCCTATGCCCCCAGCATCGCCTGGCCGCACACCCGGATCGTGTTGCCGGAGACGGCGTTTGATGCGGGGCTGGCGAAGTAGGCGATGGTCTCGGCGACGTCGACCGGTTGACCGCCCTGGTACAGCGAGTTGAGCCGTCGGCCGACCTCACGTGTGGCCACCGGGATGGCATCGGTCATCTTGGTCTCGATGAAGCCGGGGGCGACGGCGTTGACGGTGATGCCCGCCTCGGCGTACTCCGCCGACAGCGCGTCGGTCAGCCCGATCATGCCCGCCTTGGTGGCGGCGTAGTTGGTCTGGCCGCGGTTGCCCGCGATGCCGGCCATCGAGGACAACCCGACCACGCGACCGCCCTCGCCGATGGTTCCGTTGCTCACCAGACCTTCGGTGAGCCGAAGCGGGGCAAGGAGATTGACAGCGACAACCGAGTCCCAGCGCGCTTCGTCCATGTTGGCGAGCAGCTTGTCACGGGTGATGCCCGCGTTGTTGACGAGAATATCGAGCCCCGAGCCGTGATAGTGCTCGCGCACGTGTTCGGTGATCCGGTCGACCGCATCGTCGGCGGTGACGTCGAGCGTGAGCGCTGTCGCCCCGACTTTCGCGGCGACCTTCCCGAGGTCCTCGTTGGAGCCCTCCACGTCGACGACGATCAGGCTGGCGCCGTCCCGGGCGAACACCTCGGCGATGGTGGCGCCGATTCCGCGTGCCGCGCCGGTTACCAGCGCGATCCGGCCGTCGAGTGGGCGATCCCAGTCCGCAGGGGGCGCCGAATCGTCTGCCCCGACTCTGAACACCTGCCCGTCGACGTAGGCGGACTTGCCCGACAACAGGAACCTCAGCGTGGACTCGAGTCCGGTCGCCGCCGGCTTCGCTGCGGCGGCCAGGTAGACCAGGTTCACCGTGGCGCCGCGCCGCATCTCCTTGGCCAGCGATCGGGTGAATCCCTCGAGCGCACGCTGGGCGATGCGTTCGGACACGCTGCCGGTGTCCTCGGGTGTGGTGCCGACGACGACGATCCGTCCGGACGGTCCGAGGTTGCGCAGCAGCGGGGTGAAGTACTTGTACAGACCTTTCAGATCGACGGGTTCGGTGATGCCGGTGGCGTCGTACACCAGCCCCCCGAACGAGTCGGCCCACCGGCCGCCGAGGTTGTTGGAGACCACGTCGTAGTCCTCGGCCAGAGCGGTCCGCATGGGTTCCACGACGCGGCCCTCGCCGCCGATCAGCAGCGTGCCCGCCAGGGGCGGATCGCCCGCCCGGTAGCGACGCAGCGTCTCCGGCTGGGGGATGCCGAGCTGCTTGGCGAGGAACGATCCGGGCGTCGAGTGGACGATTTGCGAGTACAGATCGGTAGCCATGGGGACGAACTTACTCCTGAGTAAGAAGGGTGGGTACTATGGGGTTCATGGCTAGTACTACCCGCCGACCGGTCGCCATTCTCGGCGGCAACAGAATTCCCTTCGCACGCTCGGATGGCGCGTATGCCCACGCCTCCAACCAGGACATGTTCACCGCCGCGCTGGACGGCCTGATCGACCGATATCACCTGGCAGGGGAGACGCTCGGGGCCGTGATCGGCGGCGCGGTGCTCAAACACAGCCGCGATTTCAATCTGATGCGCGAATGCGTGCTGGGCAGCTCGCTGTCGGCCTATACGCCCGCGTTCGACATCCAGCAGGCGTGCGGGACGGGATTGCAGGCCACCATCGCCGCGGCCGACGGAGTGGCGGCAGGCCGCTACGAAGTGGCGGCGGCAGGAGGTGTCGACACCGCATCGGACGCACCGATCGCGTTCGGCGACGATCTGCGCCGCGTCCTGCTGGGGCTGCGGCGCGCGAAATCCAACGTGGACCGACTCAAGC
>CAZOIX010000984.1:0-2025 GCA_964579685.1 uncultured Mycobacterium sp. | reverse complement strand
GACGATGCGCTTCCCCGGGGAACCGTCCTTGACCCGGATCTTCGGCGGAATGGCCACGACTTGGAAGTCACGCGCGGTCGCGGGGTTGGCGTCGACGTCGATCTTGGCGACGGTCAACTGCCCGGCCTTCTCGCCGGCGATCTCTTCGAGAACCGGGGCGACCATCTTGCACGGACCGCACCAGGTAGCCCAGAAGTCGACCAGCACGGGTGTGCTGCTGGACAGGACGTCGTTGGAGAACGAGTCGTCGGTGACGGTGACCGTCGCTGAGGTCTCAGGCATGGCTGCAGCTCCTATCGAACGGGGGTAGAGGTTTCTTCATCGCTTGGCGCAGAACCGATTTCGGCCAACCAGCGTTCCGCGTCGATCGACGCCGAACAGCCGGTGCCCGCCGCGGTGATGGCCTGTCGATAGATGTGGTCGACGAGGTCGCCCGCGGCGAACACGCCCTCGACGGACGTTGCGGTGCTGTGCTCCTTGACCTGCACGTAGCCGTCGGCGTCCAGGTCGACCTGCCCGCGGACCAACTCCGAGCGCGGATCGTGGCCGACGGCGACGAACACACCGGTCACATCGAGCTTGGACTCCTCGCCGGTGACGGTGTTACGCAATCGCACGCCACTGACCTTGGGGTCACCCTCGATGGCGGTGAGCTGCGTGTTGGTCAGGAAGGTGATCTTCTCGTTGGCGCGGGCGCGTTCCAGCATGATGCGCGAGGCGCGGAACTCTTCGCGGCGGTGCACGATGGTCACGCTGCGGGCGAACCGGGTCAAGAAGGTGGCTTCCTCCATGGCGGAGTCACCGCCACCGACGACGACGATGTCCTCGTCGCGGAAGAAGAACCCGTCGCAGGTGGCGCAGGTGCTGACGCCCATGCCGATCAGGGCCTCCTCACCGGGCACACCGAGGTGCCGGGCCTGCGCGCCCATCGCGAGGATGACGGCGCGCGCCCGATAGGTCTCATCCCCGACGGTGACGGTCTTGACCGGGCCGGTCAGGTCGACGGCATCGACGTCTTCCATCCGCAGGTCGGCGCCGAACCGCAGCGCCTGTTCGCGCATCTGGTCCATCAGTTCGGGACCGGTGATGCCATCGCGGAAACCGGGGTAGTTCTCCACCTCGGTGGTGGTCATCAGCGCGCCGCCGAACTGGATCCCCTCGAACACCAGCGGGGACAGCTGGGCGCGGGCCGCGTAAATGGCTGCGGTGTACCCCGCCGGGCCGGAGCCGATCACGATCAGGTCATGAACCGTGGGGTTAGAGGTCATGAGCGCCTTGCGCCTTTCTGCCGAATTTCGTCGGCACGGGTGTAACACCAGCCTATGCCGGGGTGTTCCCGTCAGGCCCGGTGGATAGATTACGTGCGGCCGATCACGGACCTGGTCAACAGGCCGGGGTGGGCTGTGTCGCAATTCGGTTCGACCACCAGGGCCACCACGTCGTCGGGCGATTCACTCGGTACCAGCAGCAGCACCGCGGGCCTGCCGTGCATCTGAAGCGGTGTGGCGCCGAGCACCTGTGTCGTCGATGGGTAGCCCAGACCGGTGAGGCATGTACCGCGGCGCCCGGGGTCGGTGAGCGGTCCGAAGTCAGGGGGCTGCGACAACAGTCGCAGGATCTGGGAGTCCGGCAGCGGGATGGCGGCTGCCGGCCGGGCCACGGTGAGCTGCTCGGCTGTCGGTCCGACCGGATACGTGGGTGCGGCAGCGCGGCGCCACATCGAGGTGCCGAGGATGACGCCCGCCAGGACGGCGCCGATACCGACGACCAGACCGAAAACCTGCAGCCGTCGCAACGGCGGCCGCCGCACGGTATGGGCGGCCGCCGGGGGGTTCGGCTCCGCGCGCAGCGCCGCGACCACACGCGCCGTCACCGCGTCGGGCACCTCGGGTGCGGAGGCCTCATCCGATCCGAGCGCGGCGAGGTCGCGGCGGACCCGCTCGTCCGCGTCGCGATCGAGGTCCTCCGTGCCGTTGTCCATCGCTGCTCCCGCCGGTTGCCCTGACGTCAGCCAGTCTCCATCAC
>CAZOIX010000983.1:0-2025 GCA_964579685.1 uncultured Mycobacterium sp. | reverse complement strand
CCACGGGCATCTGCCGAATTTGTCCACCCGGTCGCCCGTCTCGCTGCCGAACAGCCGCGCCAGCTCGCGGTGGGTGCGCGGCAGCAGATGCACGGCCAGATGCGTCGCGTCCCGGGCGACGCGGTAGGTGTGGTTCTTGTCCGACAGTCCGACCAGGAACCGCGGCGGGCCGATGCTGACCTGGCTGGTGAACCCGACGAGGCAGCCCGCGCGTTCGTCGCCCGCGCTGGTCGTGACGACGTACATCGGATAGTCCAGCATTGAGACGAGCTTCTCGAAGGCTTCCATTGCTATCCCGTCGCTAGGGTTGAGCCATGGCCAGAAAGTACGCGACCGTCGACGATGTGGATCTGACTCAGCTGTTGGAATTCATCAGACCGCGACATCACATGCTGCTCACCACATTTCGATCGGACGGCTCGCTGCAGAGTTCGCCGGTGACAGGCGGGGTGGACGACGAGGGCCGGATTGTGATCTCCAGCTATCCGCGGCGCGCCAAGGCGGCAAACATCAGGCGTACGCCCCGTGCGAGCGTCACCGTGCTCTCCGATGAGTTCAACGGCCCCTACGTCCAGGTCGACGGCGACGCCGAGGTGATCGATCCGCCCGACGCCGTCGAGCCGTTGGTGGACTACTTCCGCTGCATCTCCGGGGAGCACCCCGACTGGGATGAGTACCGCCGCGCGATGGTCGAGCAGGGCAAGTGCCTGATCCGCGTCACGCCGACGCGCTGGGGCCCGGTGGCCACCGGGGGCTTCCCTCCCGAGCAGGGTGGGCAGTAGCTGCCCGGACGCGTTCATCGGTCTGCTCATCGCAGCTGATTACCCTCGGTGCGCGCTTGGGAACCGAGAGGTCGGAGAGCGCACACCGTGGCGTATGTGGTAGTCAGAGCAGTACGGACGCGTTGCGTCGGATAGCTAGTCAAACTATAGTCTGGACACATGTCCAGAAAGGTTCGGAGTCTTTGAGTGACACGATTTGTCCTGCTCACCGGACCTGGACGTGTCCGCCTGCGCACTTCCCCGTGAGCTGACCATGCGCATCGCATTGTTGTCATACCGGAGTAAGACCCATTGCGGCGGACAAGGGGTCTACGTGCGCCATCTGTCGCGGGGCCTTGTCGAACTGGGCCATGACGTCGAGGTGTTCTCGGGGCAGCCGTACCCGGGCGGCCTGGATGCGCGGGTCCGCCTGACCAAGGTGCCCAGTCTCGATCTCTACCGCGAACCGGACCCGTTCCGGATTCCCTGGCCGAACGAGATCAAGACGAGCATCGACCTGCGCGAGCTCTTGACGACCTGGACCGCGGGCTTCCCCGAGCCGAGGACGTTCAGCCTGCGGGCCGCCCGTGCGCTGGCAGCGCGCCGCGGCGACTTCGACGTCGTGCACGACAACCAGTGCCTGGGCTCCGGGCTGCTGAAGATCGCCGACCTCGGCTTCCCGGTGGTGGCGACCGTGCACCATCCGATCACCCGCGACCGTGTGCTCGACGTGTCGGCGGCCCGGTGGTGGCGCAAACCGCTGGTGCGCCGCTGGTACGGCTTCGCCGAGATGCAGAAGGACGTGGCGAGGCGGATCCCCGAGCTGCTGACCGTCTCGTCGACGTCGGCAGCCGATATCGCCGAGGACTTCGCCGTGTCGCCCGATCAGCTCCATGTCGTGCCGCTGGGCGTGGACACCGAACTGTTCAAACCCGGTGAGCGACGGGTGCGCAACCGCATCATCGCGATCGCCAGTGCCGACGTCCCGCTGAAAGGCGTCGCCCATCTGCTGCACGCCGTGGCGCGGCTGCGCATCGAGCGTGATCTCGAACTGCAGCTGGTGGCCAAGCTCGAACCCAACGGGCCGACCGAGAAGCTGATCGCCGAACTGGGTATCTCCGACATCGTGCACAGCTCCAGTGGGCTGACCGACGCCGACCTCGCCGAACTGCTCGCATCAGCTGAAGTCGCCTGCATCCCTTCGCTTTACGAAGGCTTCTCGCTTCCGGCGGTGGAGGCGATGGCCAGTGGCACGCCGATCGTC
>CAZOIX010000982.1:1006-2029 GCA_964579685.1 uncultured Mycobacterium sp. | reverse complement strand
CTGCCAGCACCACGCCAATGAACACGAGGCCAAGCTGGTGGAGTTGGCCGCCGTCCTGCAAGTGAGCCCGGTGGAGGCATAGCCGCCGACACGGCTGCCGCCCGGCTGGGCGGAACGTGAAGTCGTCAGGAATGCTGGACTGGTCATGAGCGACCAGCCCCAACCGCTACCGGTTCCCCCTTCGCGCCATCACATCAGGCACATCCTGGGGCGCACTCTTTCCAAGAGCTGGGACGATTCGATCTTCTCCGAATCGGCGCAGGCGGCATTCTGGTGCGCACTGTCGTTGCCGCCGCTGCTGCTGGGGATGCTGGGCAGTCTGTCCTACATTGCGCCGCTGTTCGGCCCGGAGACGTTGCCGGCGATCCAGGATCAGTTGATCAGCACGACGGAACGCTTCTTCTCCTCGAACGTGGTGGACGAGATCATCGCACCCACGGTGCGGGACATCGTCAAGAACGCGCGTGGCGAAGTCGTGTCGATCGGCTTCGTGATCTCGCTGTGGGCGGGCTCGTCGGCCATCTCGTCGTTCGTCGACTCCGTCGTCGATGCGCACGACCAGACGCCACTGCGTCATCCTGTGCGGCAACGCTTCTTCGCGCTGGGCCTCTACGTGGTGATGCTGGTGCTGGCCATCGCCTCGGCGCCGTTCATCGCGCTCGGGCCGCGCAAGATCGCCGGGCACCTGCCCGACAGCTGGGACAACGTGCTGGCCTTCGGCTACTACCCCCTGCTGTTCATCACCTTGGTGGTCGGGGTCAACCTCCTCTACCGGGTGTCCCTGCCCGAACCGCTGCCGTCGCATCGGCTTGTGCTTGGTTCGATGTTGGCCACCGTGGTGTTCGTGCTGGCGACGTTGGGCCTGCGGTTCTATCTGACCTGGATCACCAGCACGGGCTACACCTACGGTGCTCTGGCGACGCCGATCGCCTTCCTGTTGTTCGCGTTCTTCCTCGGCTTCGCGATCATGCTGGGCGCGGAGCTGAACGCCGCCATCCAGGAGGAGTGGCCGGCGTCCCCCAC
>CAZOIX010000982.1:0-996 GCA_964579685.1 uncultured Mycobacterium sp. | reverse complement strand
CCCCCACGCATGCCAAACGGTTGCGATCGTGGCTCAAACGCAAGGCTGATGCCACGCTCAACGGCAGCGGCGCACCGCGCACAGATGCAGCGGAGGGCAACGCGCCCGACGCCGCTACTTCTTGAGCTTGTCGTAGATCTTCTTGCAGTCGGGGCAGACCGGCGACCCGGGCTTGGCGGACTTGGTGACCGGGAACACCTCGCCGCACAGCGCCACGACGTGCGTACCCATCACCGCACTCTCGGCGATCTTGTCCTTCTTGACGTAGTGGAAGAACTTCGGGGTGTCATCGTCGGTCCCGTCGTCGACGCGTTCGTCGGTGTCGGTGCGCTCGATCGTCTGGGTTCGCATGCCACCCATTTTGCCCGTAAGAATTCCGACACGTACAGCCGACGACGAGTGTGGAACAGTGGAGGTATGAAACACGGCCCAGAGCTGAGTTTCGACGACGACGGTCGGCCCGTGCTGATCACTCGCGCCGCACCCTCCTACGACGTCCAGCACCGCGAACGGGTACGCAAGTACCTGAAGTTGATGTTCTGGCGCGTTCCCGCGCTCATCCTGGCCGCGGTGGCGTACGGCATCTGGCAGAACGGGCTCATTTCCCTGGCGATCCTGGTGGCGTCGATCCCCTTGCCGTGGATCGCGGTGCTGGTCGCCAACGACCGTCCGCCGCGCCGCGCCGAGGAGCCGCGTCGCTACGAGTCCGCCCGGCGAATTCCACTTTTCCCGACGGCCGAACGACCCGCCCTCGAACATCGTGCACAGTCGTCGCGGCAATCCGACGGGGCCGAGCCGCCTCGCGATGTTCCGGGCTGAGGGATTTCTAGCGCTATTCTCAGCACATTCTCAGGTCAAGATCGAATAACCGCAGATCAGAAGGTGTGAAGCGGCCGATGGACGGGAACTCTCAAGGGCACCAGCGCTTCGTAGCTCTTGAACAGTTCGACCCGATCAGGAGGCCGTCATTGCAAATGCCACAATTAGCCGCGTCGA
>CAZOIX010000981.1:0-2039 GCA_964579685.1 uncultured Mycobacterium sp. | reverse complement strand
AGATAGATGTGACCCGTCGCGGGAACGGCCGAACCGACCGTCATCCCCTCGGCCAGGGCCGCATCGCATACGGCACGGAAGACACGGTCATAGGAGCCGGGAAAGACGCGGGTCTCGGATTTCGACGCAGGCACGCGGTCATTATCGACGACGCCGGTGCCACTACGCCCCAGACAGAATAGGGCGGGTTCGGGAGGACATGTAGGTGCGTCTCATTGGTCTCGCGCGTCCGGCTTTCAACCCTGATGCCGGCTCTTCGGAATCGTCACTCCCGAACCCGTCGTGCGATCGATCGTACGCTTGTGACTGCGGTCACACCAGGGCGAATTTCGTCAGGACTGCCTGGAGCTCAGCAAGGCTCGGGTGCGGGCACGCCCCTCGGACGTGGTGTCGAAAACCGATGCGGTGAACTCGTCGACGCCGGCGGCGCTCAGCTCGTCGAGGCGCTCGGAAACCGTCGCCTCGTCGCCGATGATCGCCGCATCCTCGGGTCCGGCGTAGCCCTCGCGATCGAGCATCGCGCGGTAGGACGGCAGCGTGCCGTAGATCGCGAACTCCTGCGCCGCCTGTGTGCGCGCGCCGTCGACGTCGTCGGTCACGCTCACCGGCAGCGACGCGGCCACCCGCACCGCCGATTCCGGACGCCCCGCCTCCACGGCCGCCCCGCGCAGCGTCGGCACGACGTGTTCGGCCAGGGTCTTGGGCCCCGTCATCCAGGTGAGCGTGCCCGCCGTGCGCCGTCCGGCGAGCCGCAGCATCTGCGGACCCAGCGCAGCGAGGTAGACGTCCGGCGCCGGTGCGCCGGGAATCTGTAACGCACCTCGGGTGGTCCAGAATTCGCCCGTCGCATCCGCGGGCTCCCCGGCCAGCAGCGGCTGCAGGCCGTCAAGGTATTCGCGCATCTGGCGCACGGGCCGGTCCCAGGAGATCCCCCACACCCCCTCGGTGACCATGCGGTGGCTCATGCCGATGCCCAGCGAGAACCGGCCGCCGCCGACAAGGCTGAGCGTGAGGGCGCGTTGCGCCAGCTGCATCGGGTGTTGCACCTGGATGGGGATGACGGCCGAGCCCACCTCGATGCCGTCGACCTCGCGCAGCGCGATCCCGAGCACGATGGGCAGGTCGGCGTCGTAGGGCAGCTGGGCCATCCAGACCCTGCGAAAGCCCTCGTCGCGCAGCTTGGTTAGGGTGCCCACCAAGGCGTCGACCGGATCCGGGCCACCAGTGTTGAGTCCGACGATGGACAGGCTGATCTGCATGTGCCCATCGAAACACGCGTGACGGCGAGCCTGCCCACGCATCGACCAGACCGGCGAACATACTTTGGCGATGACGACCGAACTCGCCCGGCTGCAACACTTCGGCCCCAACTGGTTCGCGTCGGTGATGGGCACCGGCATCGTCGCCACCGCGGGGGTGACGCTGCCGGTCGAGGTGCCCGGTCTGCATGTGTTCTCGCGGGTGGTGTGGGTGGCCGCGTCGGTGCTGCTGGTGGTGCTGATCGTCGCGGTGTCGATTCAGTGGGCCCGGCACCCCACCGTGGCCCGCGGTCACGCCCGCAATCCGCAGATGACGCACTTCTACGGCGCCGCACCCATGGCTCTCATGACGGTCGGCTCGGGTGCGCTGCTGACGGGTAAGGACCTGATCGGCGAGCGCATCGCGGTGGACATCGCCTGGGTGTTGTGGACGACGGGCACGATCGGTGGGCTGTTCACCGCCGCGACCATCCCGTTCCTGATGTTCACCCAACTCCAGGTCGAGCCCGACGCCGCCTTCGGCGGCTGGCTGATGCCGGTGGTGCCACCGATGGTGTCCGCCGCGTCGGGCGCGCTGCTGATCCCCCACATGGCGCCGGGCACCGGCCGCACCACGATGCTCTACGGCTGTTATGCGATGTTCGGGCTGTCGCTCGTCGCGGCGCTGATCATCATCTCGATGATCTGGAGCAGGCTCGCCCTCTATGGGACGTCGGGCACCACACGGGTGCCCACGCTGTGGATCGTGCTCGGACCACTGGGGCAGGGCATCACCGCGGC
>CAZOIX010000980.1:0-2039 GCA_964579685.1 uncultured Mycobacterium sp. | reverse complement strand
TCGCTGTTGTTCGTCGTGGGCATCGCCCTGTCGTTCGCGTTCACCCGACCGGTGATGGGCGAATTCGCCAACGACCTGATCGGAAGCGGCGTATTCCTCGTCGTGGCGTGGGTCGGTCTGTGGTATCCGCTCGACTTGTTGTTCATCGCCCGGGAGCAGGCGAAGCGCGAGATCAGCGTGCTCTCCAAGATGGTCGACCTACCGGTGATCGTCCGCGCGCACAATCGCGCCCTGCCTGTGGCCACGCCGCCTCCTCTGCCGGCGGCCCGACAGGGCTTACCGCTGAGCCTGGAGGCTCGATTCCGGCGTTTCCGTGGCCCGTCCAAGTCAGGTGTTTAGGAGTGCGCATGTCGCTCACATATGGACGTCACGCAGTGACGGTTGTCCTTGCCTCAGTGGCCGCGGTCGCGCTGGCGTCACCGGTGAGTGCCGCCCCGATGGACCCGATCCCGGGGAATGGCTTCTTTCTCGTCGGGACCGATATTTCGCCCGGCCTCTACCGAACAGCCGGTTCAGCGTCGACCTTCGGCGTGTGGATCAACGATGTGCCGACGCAGGATTCGATGTGCGTGTGGTTCACGTACAGCACCCCTGACACGAACAAGGACCATGTGGTGGCGACGAACATCTCCATCGGTCCGATGTTCGCCAATATCAACACGACGGTGATGGCCTTCGAGTCGCGCAACTGTCAACCGTGGACCCGGGTGCCCTGAAAGGGTGACAACCGAAAAGCTGGGTATTCAGGGCGAATGGTGGAACACGAAGGCGGGCAGTGGAACGTCGCCACAAAAGAGAACGCGGTGTACCTCGAGCGGCTGTCCGAGGACAGCAAGCGGCTGTTCGACGACTCGTTGGCACCCGAAGAGGCCCGCCAGTTGGCGCGGCTTCTGACGAAGCACGCAGACAAGATCAGTGAGGCAGACTCTGCCGAGGATTCCGAGGACGACGATTCCGACGATTAGCCTCGCCGCGACCGCTGCACCGCAGAGCTTTTCAAGCCGGCCAGACTAGCCCGGCGCTTCTGTCTGCGCGCAGACTGAGAGACATGCGGGCAATCATTGCGCGAGACCGCGCCTCCGGCATCGACGGGCTTGCGGCGGCAGAGATGCCCTATCCGCACGCGGCCGAGAACGACGTCATCGTCGAGGTGCACGCAGCGGGGTGCACACCGGGAGAACTCGACTGGCCAGGCACCTGGACCGACCGCGCCGGACGCGACCGAACACCGACGATTCCCGGCCACGAGGTCTCCGGGGTGGTCGCCGAACTCGGTTTCGGGACGACCGGCCTGACCGTCGGTCAACGAGTCTTCGGGGTCACCGACTGGTGCCGCAACGGCACGCTGGCTGAATTCGTCGCTGTGGAGGCCCGCAACCTCACGCCGCTGTCGGACGGGGTCGACCACATCACCGCCGCGGCGCTGCCGATTTCGGGTCTTACGGCGTGGCAGGGGCTGTTCGTTCACGGACGACTCGAGGCTGGGCAGACCGTTCTGATTCACGGCGCTGCAGGTGGTGTCGGCTCGGTGGCTGTGCAATTGGCGAGGGAGGCGGGGGCGCGGGTGATCGGTACCGGCCGTGCCGCCAGTCGAGAGACGGTCCTCGGGTTGGGGGTGGAGGTCTTTGTCGACCTGGATCGTGATCGCCTCGATGTCATCGGCGAAGTGGACATGGTCTTCGATGTCATCGGCGGTCAAATCCTGCGGCGCTCAATGGCATTGGTGCGCCCCGGCGGGATCCTCGTCAGTATCGCAGAGCCGCCGGCGAGTCCGCCCGACACCATAGAGAGCGTCTTCTTCGTCGTGGAACCCGACCGGATAGGGCTTGCCGAGTTGGAACGCAGGTTCAGAGACAGGCGCTTGCACCCGCTCGTCGGAGCGATACGGCCTCTCGAAGAGGCCGTCGCCGCGTTCGACCCGACCCGACGCGGGCAAGGAAAGACGATCATCCGAGTGGTCGAAAGTTGACGGAGATGGAAGCGCAATAACGCGCGAGTGGTGAATGTTGTAAACGACATGGAATCCTCGATTACTGGTC
>CAZOIX010000979.1:0-2049 GCA_964579685.1 uncultured Mycobacterium sp. | reverse complement strand
TCGGTGCCAGATGCCGTGAGATTTATCGTCGTACCGGCTCGGGGACGGCGTCGCCGATGACCCCGTCCTGTGCATTGTCCTGATGTTCGTGCGCCGGCGAACCAACTGCCTGATGACCCCCTGCTAGCAGCGTAAGGGACAGCGCGAACAACGCGATCACCATACCGACCGTCATCACCAGCGCGAGTGCGAACTCATCGTTGCCGAGCACACCGACGAGCGGGGCGACGGCCGCGCCCAGGCCGAACTGCGCCGCGCCGAGCACCGCTGCGGCGGTGCCCGCGGCATCGGGATGGCGGGACAGCGCGACCGCCGGGGCGTTGGGAATGACCAGGCCCATCGCGCCCAGGATCGTCCAGACGGGAACCACGAAGCCGGCCAGTCCGCCGGTTCGGGTGGCCGCCAGGCCCCCTAAGACGACACCCGCCGCCGACGCGGCAGCCAGCGCCCACAGCGCGATCGTCTGCGGTGAGAACCGGCGCAGCAGCACGACGTTGAACTGCGTGGCACCGATCAGCGCGACGGCACCGGCCCCGAACACCAACGCGAAGGCCTGCTGGTCCAGGCCGTAGGACCCCTGCAGGACGAAGGCCGCGCCCGCGATGTATGCGAACAGGCCGGACATGCCGAGCGCGCCGACCAGGACAAGGACGACGAAGCGCACGTCGCGCAGCACCTCGACATACGTGGCGCCGATGCTGCGTACACGCAGCGGTCGTCGATGCGAAACCGGCAGTGTCTCGGGCAGCGCCAGCACCGCCACCACCAAGAGCGCACCCGCCAAGATCACCAGCACGGCGAACACCCAATGCCAGGACGCCTTCAACAGCACAGCCGCGCCCAGCGACGGCGCAATCACCGGTGCGACGCCGAGCACCAGCATCAATCTGGACATGACGGTTGCCGCGACCGAGTCGGCGAACAGGTCGCCGACGACCGCGATCGCCACCACCATCGCGGCAGCGGCGCCCACCCCTTGCAGCATGCGCGCCAGCCCCAACACCGCGATGTCCGGGGCGAACAGGCACAACAACGACGCCAGCATGTGCAACACGATCCCGGCCATCAGTGGCCTGCGACGGCCCAGCGAGTCCGACAACGGTCCGACGACCAGCTGCCCCAGACCCAGACCTGCCAGGGTCCCCGTGAGCGTGAGCTGCGCGACCGACGATGACACCCCGAGGTCGTCGGCGATCTTGGGCAGCGCGGGCAGATACATGTCGATGGTCAGCGGGCCCAACGCGACCATGAGGCCGAGGACGACGATCATCCGGGCGCGGCTCGCCGCGGGGGTCGTCGCTTCAGAGGCCGTCACGTCCACGGGAGGTGATGTTGCCATGAAAATGGTTAGCGCCGCTTCCCAATATTTTCTTCCCGGCAGCTCAGACAGTGAGCGCGATCACGTTCGGGCACCTGCCGCCGGTCGTCGCACGTTCACATAGGGCTAGCCTGGAAGGCCAGCCGTTCCGACAGGGGAGGCCGCACATGAGTGCCCGGTCAAGCGCCAAGCTGCCAGCTACCAGAGATGGCACCGACGAGAATCCGAGTGCCGCGGCGAAGGTGCTCTCGTCGATCATCGAACGCAGCACTCGGGTCCAGGCGCCCGCGGTCAAAGCCTACGTCGACCGCCTGCGGCACCAGAGCCCTGATGCGACACCCGCCGAAATCGTCTCCCGGCTGGAGAAGCAGTACCTCGCCGCGGTGATGGCCAGCGGCGCTGCGGTCGGCTCGGCTGCGGCCTTTCCCGGGATCGGGACGCTGGCTGCGATGTCGGCCGTCGCCGGCGAGACGGTGGTCTTCCTGGAGGCGACGTCGCTCTACGTGCTGGCCGTTGCCGAGGTGTTCGGCATTCCCGCCGATCATCGCGAGCGCCGGCGGGCTCTGGTGCTTTCGGTACTGGTCGGGGAGGACAGCAAGCGCGCTGTCGCCGACCTGCTCGGCCCCGGCCGCACGAGCGGATCGTGGATCGCCGACGGCGCGGCGACATTGCCGTTGCCTGCCGTGTCACAACTGAACTCGCGGCTGCTGAAGTACTTCATCAAGCGGTAC
>CAZOIX010000978.1:0-2054 GCA_964579685.1 uncultured Mycobacterium sp. | reverse complement strand
GCCGACATTGGCCCGGGTGCCGACCTCGATGCGGTCGTAGCCGGAGAACTTGTCGTAGTCGAACAGCGTGGTGTCGTCGAAGACCACGCTCTGCGCGTCCTCGTTGGGCACGTACCAGGCGTCCGGCTCGCTGCCCGGGCGGGCGATGACCTGGACGATCGGCTCGATGATCTGGAAGCCCCAGCTATCGGAGATCACGAACGGCCAGCGCCACTCGACCGCCGCCGTCGCCATGCCGCGGGTGACGGTGCGGTCGCCGGTGCCGATGAAGTTGTTCAGCGCCACGCCGCCATAGGTCGTGCTGTCGATGTCGAGCGTGTAGACGTCGCCGCGCGCCGCCAGGTAGGGGGTGATGACCTGGCCGTTATTGGTGGTGAAGGAGCGCCGCCAGCTCACCGTCGTGGTGAACCGGTTGTACTCGCCCGGCGCGCCGATCAGCATGCAGTTCGTCGGGTCGGGGTTGTTGAGGTTGCAGGCGGTGTTGAGCCGGTCGAAATCGGCGGCCTCGCGCGACAGGCTGGTGACGTTGCTGTCGAAGCGCAGCTCGCCGCCGAAGACCGGGTCGGCGAAGAGGTAGTTGTAGTCGACGACCGGGTGGACGACGGGGATCTGGTCCTGCAGGTCCTGCGCGGCCGGATTGTAGTAGGTCATCAGCTTGTAGTAGCTGGCCTGGGCGTTGAAGTAGCTGCGCTCGCCCAACCCCGTCAGGAAGACGCGCGAGCGCCGCTCCGTCGAGTCGTTGAGCTTGTACTGGCGCATATAGGTCTCGTCGCTGACTAGTATCGCGTCCCAGCCCCAGCTCCACATTTTGTTGATGTCGAAGCGACCGGTGGATTCGAACGAGCCGCGCCAGTCGCGGTTGCCCGGCGCGGTGAAGCGCCACGGGTCCTGCTGGTTGATGCCGGTGAAGCGCAGATTGTACCAGCCGTGCTCCAGCCGGTGGCGCCATTCGGCCTTGCCGAGCAGGCCCTGGTGCGACAGCGGCACCGCGCTCAGCGTCAGGTCGTAGTTCGGCGCCAGCGCGAAGAAGTAGGGGATCTCGACGCCGTAGCCGAGATTGTCGGAGACGATGATGCTGGGGGTCAGGAAGCCGGACTTGCGTTTCACCGAGGGGTCGGCGTGGGAGAAGTAGGGCAGGCCGGCGATCGGCACGCCCAGGAACTCGAAGCGCGGCTTCTCGTAATAGACCACCTTCTCCTTCTGATCGTGGATGATCCGCGAAGCGGATATGCGCCATGTCGGCGGCTTCTCGGGGTTTTCCTGGCAGGGCCGGCAGGCCGTGTAGGAGCCCTTGTTGAAGATCGTGATGTTGCCGTCCTGGCGCTCGGCGTTGGCGGCGACGAAGCGCGCGTCCTCCGGCGTCACCACGGTCAGGCTGCGCACGAAGCCGTCGCGTAGGTCGTCGGTGAACTTGAAGTCGTCGGCGTAGATGATGTTGCCGGTCGGCTCGGTGATCTTGACCTTGCCGCGGGCGACCACCGTGCGGTCGCTCTGGTAGTAGGTGACCTCGTCGGCCTCGATCGTCTTGCCGTCGTAGTAGATCTGGACGTTGCCGCGCGCGGTCACCGACTCGTTGTCGTAGTCGTAGACCATCTGCTCGGCCTCGACGAACATCTGCGCGTTCGGATCGGAGACGAGGCGGTTGGAGAGCAGGGCGTTGTCGCCGGAGGGCTGCTGGGCCTGGGAGGCGGCCGGCGTCAGGCAAAGCAGCAGCGCCGCTGCAGCCACCTGGCTCAGCGCGCAGAGTTTCAGCCTGCGGCCTTCCGGTCGGGTATCTTCCAAACCCACGTCCTCAGCCGTCTTCCTGCACCAACAACATGCGCGTTCCCAATAGCAACGCGATCAGGATCGGACCCCATGCCGACAGTGCCGGATTGAGTACCCCCACGGACCCGAGATCCCCCACGATTTTCAGTGTCACATAAAACACGAAGCCCGCGCCAATGCCACTGATAATCATCCTTCCGATCTGCCCGGAACGGAAGATTCCCAGCGATACCGTCGCAGCGATCACCACCATTACCGTGAACAGGATCGGTCGCGCCAGCAGAGAC
>CAZOIX010000977.1:0-2055 GCA_964579685.1 uncultured Mycobacterium sp. | reverse complement strand
GGACGGTTTCGCCGGCCCGACGTTGCACGCCTCGTATCTGCACGTCCAATGGGCCGGCTATCCGCTGCTGGCCCAACGCTTCGCAAACGCCGTGCACCGATACGCTGCCGCCAGCGATGGGGGTCGCCGCACCAGTTGCATGCCGCCGGATGAATTGACCGAGCCTGCCGAGGACCCGCTGCGTCACCACGGCGACGCCGAGACCGCCCCCGGCCTATTGGACTTCGCGGTCAACGTGTACGCGGGACCAAGACCAGACTGGCTAAACACAGCCCTGCGGAACGCGCTCGACGATGCCACCGCCTACCCCGACGCCAGGGCGGCGCGTGCGGCGATCGCCGAGCGCCACGGCCGACCGCCTCACGAGGTTCTGCCGACGGCGGGAGCCACCGAGGCGTTCGCGCTTGTCGCCAGCTTGCGCAGCTGGCGGCACGCGGTGGTCGTCCACCCGCAGTTCAGCGGACCCCACGCAGCCTTGGTCGATGCAGGCCACATCGTCACAACGGTGTCGTGCCGTGACGACGACGGTTTCGCACTGCACCCCGAGGCGGTGCCGAACGACGCCGATCTGGTCGTCATCGGCAATCCGACGAACCCCACCGGAGTTCTGCATCCCGCTCAGACGATCCTGCGGCTGCTGCGGCCAGGTCGCGTCGTCCTCGTCGACGAGGCGTTCCTCGATGCGGTCCCAGGCCAGCCCGAGAGCGTGGCAAGCCAACGCGCGGAGGGACTCCTGGTGACACGCAGCCTCACGAAGCACTGGTCGATTCCCGGGGTCAGGGCCGCCTATCTCCTCGGGGACCCCACGCTGGTCGCCGACGCCGCCAAACACCAACTGCCATGGTCGGTGTCGACGCTCGCGATCGCCGCGATGATCGAATGCACAGCGGAGCGCGGCCACACCGAGGGTGAGCGCCGCGCGCAGCAGCTTGTCAACTGGCGCACTACATTCGAAGAGGCACTCACGAAACGCGGCATTCCCTTTGTGTCGGGACACGCACCGTTCGTACTCGCTCGGGTAGGTGTCGGCGTCCATTCCGCCCTGCGCGAGCAAGGCATCGCCGTGCGGCGGGCCGACACGCTTATCGGTCTGGATCCCGCCTGGGTGCGAATCGCGGTGCGTGACGACCAGACCAACCAACGATTGCTGACGGCGCTTGATCGGGTGCGCGCTGCGCAGCCCGGACTGCCCATCGCCGCGTCGATGGTCTAAGCTCAATGCGGGACCCGAGGAAGCCGGTGTGAATCCGGCACAGTCGCGCTACTGTGACACCCCTAGACGGCGGTGAAGTCAGACCCAGAGGCCGATCATCAAACCCCATTAGTCCAGGGACGCAGCTTTCCCTGCAGGAGGACACCATGGCACACGCCGTTTCCGCGACCGCACTCCCCGGCACTCTCGAGCTGGCGCCGATTCCGTTCAACAAGATCGTCCCGTGGGCGATTCTGTTCGGGCTGCTGGCATCGCTGGCACTCTTCTTCGTTGCCGCCTACCCGGGGTCGGCGGCACTTCCTGCAGGATCGGAACTTCACGAGTGGTTCCACGACGGACGCCACCTGCTCGGTTTCCCCTGCCACTAGCACCGTGCAATTGACCACATCACTCGCCGTGTCGGTTGTGCCCCGATAGCCCGAATCCCGGTTCCAAGGCGCCGCAAGGGTTCCTTGGTGCTTGTTGACACCTAGGATTGCCATGCCCACCCAAACTCCCTTCGCCACAGCCCGCGACTTTCTCATGCGGGGATTGCTCGCCGGACTCGTCGCCGGCTTTGCTGTCTTCGCCGTGTCCTACCTCGCCGGTGAGCCTTACGTAGACGCCGCCATCGCTGTAGAGGAAGGCGCCGCCGGTGGCGTTCACACCCACGGCGCTGCGGCCCACCCGCACAGCCACGGCGGCGAAGAAGAACAAGCCGTCGTGTCCCGCGACACCCAGCGCACCTGGGGCCTGCTGAGTGCCTCGCTGACACTCAGCGTCACCCTGGGCGGATTGACCGGTTTAGCAGCGGCTTTCGCGTACGGCAGGCTCGGGCGACGGCTCACCGCCCCTCAGTCGAC
>CAZOIX010000976.1:1220-2059 GCA_964579685.1 uncultured Mycobacterium sp. | reverse complement strand
CGATAAGTTTGAGGTCGACATTCGAAAACGGTTTCAGACGGCCGGAGATGATCGGGTACCAGTCGGCGTCATGCTCGACGCTGGTGATATGGTAGGCGCGCCGCGCGGCCCAGATCGTGCTGGCACCGCTGCCGTATTCGAACACGCGCGCCTTTGGGCGTTCGGCCAGGAAGGCGTCGACCTTGTCGATGGCATCATAACTCCACCAAGGGACGTCAAGATCGACCATCGCATCGATGTCGTGGATGGCGAAAAGGCTGAGCCACCAATGTGCCCCGCGATCAGGCAACCGGCGCTGCAGTGCGCCATAGATTCCGGTGGCGCGGGCTAGGCCGCGGACACCCCGGAGGGTGGAGACATAGGCCGACTTGGCAACGCGGGAGGCGCTCATTGCGTGTTCTCCGGGATTTCGGTGCCGAGCTGGACCGAGCTTCGGTCGAGTGCCGCCAATTCCATGCGGCGCACCGTTTCGAGGGTTTGCTCCTGCAACCTGCGGCTGACCGCGACTGCGACAGCCAGAAGGGCGACTGCAAACGTTATGACGCCCAGCACGATGAGCACACCGCCCAGGACGAGGGACTGAACATTGCCCTGACCCTCGCCCAGCATGAAGAGGATCAGGAAGCGAATGATCGGCAGCAGGCCGATGCCGATGAGCACAAGGCTGATCAGGGTGAAGAAATGCAGCGCCCGGTACATCGCGTAGGAGCGCAGCATCGTGAACATCTGTTTGCGGATGAAACTGCCCATACTCTTTGCCAGCCGGGACTCGCGTAGTTGCGGATTCGTTCCCACGGGCACCGACACCACGGTCAGGTCGCTGTTGCCGGCCTGGATGA
>CAZOIX010000976.1:0-1210 GCA_964579685.1 uncultured Mycobacterium sp. | reverse complement strand
GCTTGACACCACGTTGGTGCGCAGTGCAGCTTCGCGGCTGTAGGCGCGGAAGCCAGATACCGCATCGTTCACGTCCAGCCCGGACAACCGGCGCACCACCGAACTGCCCAGCTTTTGAAGGCGTTTCTTCAGCGGGCTGAAATGCTCGATCTCGGATGTGCCGCGGTCGCCAACCACGATGTCGGCCCGCCCGTCGAGGATCGGTCGCACCAGATCGGGGATGGATGCGCCCTTGTACTGATTGTCCCCATCGGTGTTGACGACGATATCGGCCCCGCGCTCAAGGCATGCCTGCAGTCCGTGAGAGAAGGTGCGGGCGAGCCCCTTGTTGGCCTTGTTGCGCACGATGTGATCGACGCCACAGGCCTTGGCGACCTCTATCGTGTCATCGGTCGAGCCATCGTCGATGATCTGCACCTCCACCAAATCGATACCCTCGATCTGGCGAGGGATGTCGGCCACGGTCTCTGCCAGGGTGTCGGCCTCGTTGTAGCAAGGGATTTGGACTATGAGTTTGGTCATGGTTTGCGTTTCATTTTTCCGAAAGGGTACTTTTTTAGATACTCGTTGCAACGAACTATTCGTGGCGTGCAGCTCTGGCGCATTCGCCGAGAACCTTCAGCTGTTCTGGTGCATGGCTGTCTTGCGGGACATACATCAGACCGTAATACAGGCGTTTGAAGTCCTGCTTCTCCAACTCACAATAGTCCGGAGGGAGTTGCTTGCCGAGTGTTTCGAAGTGGTCAATCCAACCGGCGAGCGTATCCTTTGGGCGCAAGTCGAACTTCAGGCTGGTGTATCCCAACCAGAGAAAGTTTTTGCGGTAGGTTCGATCATACGCAAAATAGCCCAGCGCCAGGACCAGCGCCGTTACAAGGCCCAGCCGACCTGCGTGTCCAAAAACACGGCCCATCGCCAGTTGCCGGATGACGTACACGAGAACGAAAGCGCAAAGCGGTAGCAGAATGACGATGTAGCGCGGCCGAAGTGGCTGACCAAGGCGCACCGGGTCAAGCGAGACGATGAAGAATGACGTTAGCAGTACGAAGCTGAGAGCACTTAGGGAAATGGCCACTGCGAGCCGACCTGTGACATCGCCCGCGGGGCGCTTAAGCCCGGCGACGACCACGCTGATAAAGGCCATTATAGACGGGATGTAGACCGGCAAGTGCAGTTCCATCACGGTGTACCAGCGCGACAGTATGCCGGC
>CAZOIX010000975.1:0-2075 GCA_964579685.1 uncultured Mycobacterium sp. | reverse complement strand
CGCCCCATCCGGGGAGGGCCTGATTTCGTTCAGCTCAATCAGTCGATTGGAAGGCGCCCAGGCCCAGCCAGACGACGGTCCCGGCGGCGGCGGCCGCCAGCACGGCCGGCGCGGCGCTCGCCGTCGCCGCGGCAACGATGACTCCGACGATGATGGCCACGGCGAGCGCAAGCAGCTTGTATACCGGCCAGGGCACCCCGGCGATGCTGACTTGGTCGCGCACGGTCATGATGTGACGATAGCTCGTAAGCAAGTTTTCGGGCAACCGAAACGCCGGATGAGGCTGCTCACTTTCGCCGTCATCTTGCCACCCGCCTTACGCTTGTTGACATGGCACTTTCCGGAGAATACGAAGCCAGCCCATGGGACTGGGTCCGCGATCACGCCGACAAGATCATGGAGACCGGCAGTACCCAGGGCGTCGAGATGAAGGACAAGCCCCTCATCCTGTTGACCACCGTCGGTGCGAAAACCGGCAAGATCCGCAAAACCCCGCTGATGCGGGTGGAACACGACGGCAAGTACGCGATTGTCGCGTCGCTGGGCGGGGCACCGAAGAACCCGGTGTGGTACTACAACGTCAAGGCGCACCCCCGCGTGGAGCTTCAGGACGGCACCGTCACCAAGGACTACGAAGCACGTGAGGTCTTCGACGAGGAAAAGGCCACCTGGTGGGAGCGCGCGGTCGAGGCGTGGCCTGACTACGCGGACTATCAGACCAAGACCGACCGCCAGATCCCGGTGTTCGTGCTCACCCCGATTAACGGATAACTGCTGGTTGGTGGCACCATTGATCGGTGTCCGCTGAACTGAGCCAGGATTCCCGAAGGACGCCGCTGACCAATACGATTTCGGCGGCCGACATCGACGAGGCTGCTCAGCGAATTTCCGGCGTCGTTCTGCGCAGCCCACTGGAGTACAGCGAGCGGCTGTCGGACGCCACCGGCGCGCACGTCTATCTGAAGCGTGAAGATCAGCAGGCCGTGCGGTCCTACAAGCTGCGGGGTGCCCATAACCTGCTGATGCAGCTGTCTGCCGAGGAGATCGCCGCCGGTGTGGTGTGCTCGTCGGCAGGCAACCACGCGCAAGGGTTCGCGATGGCCTGCCGGTCGATGGGCATCCACGGCCGGGTCTATGTACCGGGCAAAACACCCAAGCAGAAGCGCGACCGCATCCGATATCACGGTCGCGAGTTCATCGAGCTGATCATGGTCGGCCATACGTATGACGAGGCGGCGGCCGCCGCGCTGGATGACATCGCCCGCACCGGGGCAACGCTCGTTCCGCCGTACGACGATCCACGCACGATCGCAGGCCAGGGCACCATCGCGGCAGAAATCCTCGATCAGCTCGACGGGGAGCCGGACCTGGTCATCGTTCCCGTCGGCGGTGGCGGCTGCATCGCGGGCATCACCACGTATCTGGCCGAACGCACCCGCAGTACGGCGGTGCTCGGCGTCGAACCCGCGGGTGCTGCTGCCATGATCGCCGCGCTGGCCGCGGGGGAGCCGGTGACCCTGGCCGACGTCGACCAGTTCGTGGACGGCGCGGCGGTGAACCGCGCAGGCACGCTGACCTATGCGGCGCTGGCCGCGGCGGGGGACATGGTGTCGCTCACCACCGCCGCCGAGGGCGCAGTGTGCACCGCGATGCTCGATCTCTACCAAAACGAGGGCATCATCGCCGAGCCCGCGGGTGCGCTGTCGGTGGCCGCGTTGATGGAGGCGAATCTGGCGCCCGGATCGACGGTGGTGGGCGTGATCTCCGGCGGCAACAACGACGTGTCCCGGTACGGAGAGATTCTCGAGCGCTCGCTGGTGCACCTCGGCCTCAAGCACTACTTTCTGGTGGACTTCCCGCAGGAGCCGGGTGCGCTGCGCCGGTTCCTCGACTCGGTCCTGGGCCCCAGCGACGACATCACGCTGTTCGAGTACGTCAAACGGAACAACCGCGAAACGGGCGAGGCACTGGTGGGAATCGAACTCGGTTCGGCCGCCGACTTCGATGGTCTGCTGGAACGGATGCATGCATCCGACATCCATGTCGAGGCGTTGGAACCGGGCTCGGCCGCGTAC
>CAZOIX010000974.1:0-2075 GCA_964579685.1 uncultured Mycobacterium sp. | reverse complement strand
GCGGTCGATCACCAGTTGTCGTAGCCGCCTTCGGGGCCAAGCATTCGCTCGAGGCGGGTCCGGTTGATCCGCGCGAGTTCGTTGCGCACGATCTTGCGCTCGGTTTCGGCGTCGTTGTGCAGGCGGTCCGACATCGTGGCGAGCACGTCCTGTGCGGTATAGCCGTTGATGAACATCACGAAGCCGAAGCCGAAATGCGCCAGGTAGCGCTTGGAGGCCTCACTGAGTTGTGCCATCACCGCGGGTTCGTCGCACCAGATGGCGCACTGCTCCGCGGCTGACTTCTCGCTGCCGGGCCTGCGGCCGATGTCGGGGTAGGCCTGCAGGATGGTGTCGACCGACTCCTCGGACAGTCCGAACAACAGCGCGTCGGCGGCCCGGAACAGTTCATCGTGGCTGGCGAACGGCCGACTGCGGCACAGATCAGCCGCCAGCGGGACGCTGTAGCAGCATTCGTAGATGGCGTGCACGGCTCGCCGCATCGGCATTGCGTTGAACGCCTCGAGGCCGATCCCCTGATGCATCAACACGTCGCCATCATCGAAGGCGCAAGGTACGCGCGCGTTACCGAATGTTACGGCGATGAAAATTAACGACCCGGAAAGCGCCGCGAAATCAGTGCCCGGCGGTCTTGAACCGGTCGACGGAGGCCTGTAGTTCCGCCTCGGCCTTCTCGCGGCCCACCCAGTCTGCGGCCTTGACGTACTTGCCCGGTTCGAGGTCCTTGTAGTGCACGAAGAAGTGCTTGATCGCCTCGAGCTCGAAGGTGGGAACGTCGCCGAGGTCCTGGATATGGTCCCAGCGCGCGTCGCCTGCCGGCACGCACAGCAGTTTGTCGTCGCCGCCCGCCTCGTCGGTCATCTGGAACATCGCGACCGGGCGCGCCTCGACGATGCACCCGGGAAATACGGACTCCGGCAACAGCACCAGCGCGTCGAGCGGATCACCGTCCTCGCCGAGCGTGTTCTCGAAGAAACCGTAATCCGCGGGATACGCCATGGACGTGTACAAATAGCGGTCCAGCTTGACCCGCCCGCTGTCGTGGTCCACCTCGTACTTGTTGCGCGATCCCTTGGGGATCTCGATGACTACGTCAAATTGCACGGCATCACCCTAATCCAGGCCGATTCTCCATATGATCTGTCCACCTACTCGGGAGGCACGATGGGCAGAATCGCCACTGGTTGGGCCCTGACGAAGCAGAGCTGGGCGGTGTTGAAGAACGACCGGTCGCTGGTGATCTTCCCGATCCTGTCGGCCGTTTTCGCGGGTATCGCGGTCGTCGTGATCATGGTTCCCGCGGTGTTCGCCGATGCGATAGTGCAGGGCGGGACCGACAACCAGGACGGCGTCGTCTTTGCCATCGGTGGGGTCGTGGTCATCTATGTGTCCACGTTCTTCGCCATTTTCTTCAATGTGGCGCTGGCCGCATGTGCTGCGCGCTCGCTGCGGGGTGAGGACACCAAGGTCGGCGAAGGTATCTCGGCCGCGATGCGCCAACTCGGGCCGATCCTGGGCTGGACGCTCGTCGCGGGCACCGTCGGGGTGATCCTGCGGGTGTTGGAGAACCGCTTGCCGCTCCTGGGGCAGATCGCGACGGTGATAGCCGGGGCCGCGTGGTCGGTCGCAACGTTCTTCGTCATTCCGGTGATCGCGCTGGAAGGCATGGGACCGTTTGCCTCGCTGAAGCGGTCGGTGCAGGTCGTCAGGGCCAAATGGGGTGAGGGTGCGACCGGGCAGGCCGCCATCTCCGCGGCGACGGGGCTGATCGTGGTCGCGATCGTGTTCGGTGTGGGCGGAATCGCTTCCGCCCTGGTCGCCGTCAACCTGACGCCGGTCGCTTTCGCTGTCGGCGTCGTCGCGGTGGCCGCCGTGATCGTGGTCGCCGTCGTTTCCAGTGCGTTGAGCTCGATCTTCCGCGTCGCCACGTACCACTACGCGGCCACGGGCCAGATGCCTACCGGGTTCGACCCGCAGCTCGTGGAGTCCGCCTTCCGCGCTCGACGGGCCTGACCGAGAGCAACCGATACCCTGAGGTATGCGGCCAACCACGTGGGGGCGATCCACCCATGCGT
>CAZOIX010000973.1:0-2079 GCA_964579685.1 uncultured Mycobacterium sp. | reverse complement strand
CCAGAAGGTCCAGCACGCCCGCGGCGTACGCGGCCTCGGCGTTGCGCTCCCGCGCAGCGGTATCGTCGGCCGGCTTGTCGCGGCCCAACAGGTCGACGAGCTCGTCGAGCAGCGGCACATCCGATACGGTCCAGGCGTCGCCGTCGGCGCGAAACAGCCGCTGGTCGGCGCGTGCGGCACGGAGCCGTTCGGGCGAGACGTACAACTCGGCGAGCAGGTTCTCCGGCGTCATGATCGGCCACAGTTCGTCGAGTGCAGCGGCGAACGCGTCGTGATCGGCGAGCTCGTCGATCAGGGTCGTCCGCAGCTGCTCCCACGCGTTGCGGTCGTCCCGGGTCAGCCAGCCCTTACCGATCCGCGCTATCGCCCGTTCGGTGAGGACGTAGGTGACGATCTCGGCGAACACCTCGCGCGCCTCGTTGTGTGGCCGCCCGCTGCCCCGCGCCTCCTCCCGCGCCCATTCGGCGGTTTCGGGGTCGATGCGCATCGTGACGTCGGAGAGGTCGATCGGAATCGGATCCGTCGGCACCCGTTGCCGGTCGGCGATCGCGGCCGCGAGCACGTCGAGCATTCGGCTCGAGCCCTTCAGTCGCGCGACCTCATCGGTGTCCTCGGCGGTGACGCGCAATCCAGGCACCAGGTCTCCGGTGGTCATGAACACCACGTCGGATTCGCCGAGGGACGGGAGCACGCGGCCGATGTGGTTCAGGAATGCCGGGTTGGGGCCGATCACGAGCACACCGTGGCGCTCCATCCGCTTGCGCTGCGTGTAGAGCAGGTAGGCGACGCGGTGCAGCGCCACCACGGTCTTGCCGGTGCCCGGACCCCCCTCGATCACCAGCACGCCGGGATGATCGAGCCGGATGATCTCGTCCTGCTCCGCCTGGATCGTCGCGACGATGTCGCGCATACCGTCGCCGCGCGGTGCGTTGACGGCGGCCAGCAGCGCGGCATCCCCGCCCTCGTTGCCCGTGGGCCTGCCGAGCACCTCGTCGGTGAAGTCCACGATCCGCCGTCCACGGGTGTGGAACTGGCGTCGGCTACGCATACCCTCCGGGCTCGCGGCGGTCGCGACGTAGAACGCGCGCGCCGCGGGTGCCCGCCAGTCGAGCAGCAGCGGTTCGTAGTCGTTGTCGTCGTCCAGGAGGCCGATGCGCCCGATGTAGGACCGCTGGCCGGTGACACCGTCGAGCCGGCCGAAGCAGAGTCCGCCGTCGGCGACGTCCAGCCGCGCGGCCTGTTTGGCCAGTGCGCGCACCTCGACATCGCGTGCCACGAGGGTGGCGCCGTCCATCCGGTCGACGGCAGCCGCCAGCGCGGCGCTGTAGCGCGCCTTCACCCGGGCGCGTTCGGCGTCGAGCCGCGCATACAGCCCGTCGACGTAGCCCTGCTCGGAGCGCAGCTCGTCGTCGAAATCCTGAGTTCTCACGTGCCCCCAAAATCACTGGTCGAGACCCTAGGCGCACGATTGTGCGGCATCACCCGGGCCTTGCCGCAAGTCCCCATGTGCGTTATACGTTGTAGGTGGAAGGGATGTGAGGCCCTTCCATTTTTGTTGCCCCGGGGCAGTTCTGCAGTGCGCAATAAGCTGGCGTCAATGTTCATCGTGATGCTGACCGCGGTGCTGGCACTCATGAACGTCTACCTGTGGAAGCGACTGGTCAAGGACACCACCCATCGGGGGCGTAGGCGATGGATCCTCACCGCCGTGCTCGTGGGGCTCGCCGCGATACTGCTCGCCGCGCTTGTCCTGCCGCGCGTCGTCGGCATCTCGGGGACGAATTGGTACGTGTGGCCCGGTTACCTGTGGTTCGGCGTGATCGTCTATCTGTTCCTGACGCTGCTCGTCCTGGAGCCGGTGCGGTTCGCGTTACGGCGTTGGGTGCGGCGGCAGCCGAAGGAGCCGGCCGTCCCCGCCGACGATGCGCACGTGGTGAACCGTCGGATGTTCCTCGCGCGGGCGAGTGCGGCGGCCGCCGGGGCCGCGTCGGTCGGACTGGTCGGCATCGGCGCCGCGACCGCGGTCGGTTCGCCTGACCTACGGCACGTTCCGGTGCGCCTGCGCCGCCTGGACCCGGC
>CAZOIX010000972.1:0-2080 GCA_964579685.1 uncultured Mycobacterium sp. | reverse complement strand
GCGGTTTCGGCATCGGGGCGATCGCGGTGATCCTGCCGCTGTGTGCGGTCGCCGAGGTGGGTCCGCGTGAGATCGGTCCCGTGTCGTCGATCACGCTGATGGTGCAGAACCTCGGTGGCCCGGTGGTGCTGGTCGTGATCCAGGCGGTGCAGACGTCGCGCACGCTCTATCTCGGCGGCACGATGGGTCCGGTCAAGAACATGACTCCCGCCCAGCTCGACGCATTGGGTTACGGCTACACCTACTCGTTGCTCTGGGTGGCAGGCATTGCGGTGATCGTGGGCGTCACCGCGTTCTGGATCGGCTTCTCGGCACGCCAGATCGCAGCGGCGCAGCACACCCGCGAGGCGGTGGAGGCGGGCGAGCTGTAGCCCGGCCTATCAGTAAGGTTGTCGGCTGTGATCACCCGCATGTCCGAGCTGTTCCTGCGCACGCTGCGTGACGACCCCGCCGACGCCGAGGTGCCAAGCCACAAGCTGCTCATCCGGGCAGGTTACGTCCGGCCGGTCGGACCAGGGCTGTACAGCTGGCTGCCGCTGGGCCTGCGGGTCCTGCGCAAGATCGAACACATCGTTCGCAGCGAGATGAACGCCATTGGCGGGCAGGAGATCCTGTTGCCTGCGTTGCTGCCGCGCGGTCCGTACGAGACGTCGAACCGGTGGACGGAATACGGCGACGGAGTGTTTCGGCTCAAGGACCGTCGCGGCAACGACTACATGCTCGGGCCCACGCACGAGGAGTTCTTCACCCTGACGGTGAAGGGGGAGTACTCGTCGTACAAGGATTTCCCCCTGCGGCTCTACCAGATCCAGACGAAGTACCGCGACGAGGCGCGTCCCCGTGCGGGAATCCTGCGCGGCCGTGAGTTCATCATGAAGGACTCGTACTCGTTCGACGTCGACGATGACGGGCTGAAGAACGCCTACCACGCACATCGCGAGGCCTACCAGCGAATCTTTGACCGCCTGCACGTCTCCTACGTGATCGTGGCGGCGACGTCGGGTGCCATGGGCGGCAGCGCATCGGAGGAGTTCCTGGCCGAAAGCGCGATCGGCGAGGACACCTATGTGCGATGCCCGGCGTCGGGCTACGCCGCCAACGTCGAGGCCGTCATCACCGCGGTGCCGGAACCGATTCCGTTCGCCGGCCTGCCCGATCCGCAGGTGTACGACACCGGCGACACCCCGACCATCGCGACGCTGGTCGAGTGGGCCAACGGCGCCGACCTCGGCCGCGAGATCGTGGCCGCCGACACGCTGAAGAACGTGCTGTTGAAGGTGCGCGAACCCGGCGGCGAATGGGAATTGCTGGCGATCGGCGTGCCGGGCGACCGTGAGGTCGACGACAAGCGGCTGGGTGCGGCGCTGGAACCCGCCGAGTACGCCATGCTCGAGGATGCCGATTTCGCCAGATACCCGTTCTTGAAGCGCGGCTATATCGGCCCGAAAGGCTTGCTGGCCAACGGGGTTCGCTATCTGGTCGATCCGCGGATCGTCGACGGGACGTCCTGGATCACCGGCGCCGACGAGCAGGGTAAACACGTCGTGGATCTGGTGGCCGGCCGCGACTTCGTGCCCGACGGGACCATCGAGGCCGCCGAGGTCCGCGAGGGTGACCCGTCACCGGACGGCGCGGGCCCGCTGGTGGCGGCACGTGGTATCGAGATCGGCCACGTGTTCCAGCTCGGCCGTAAGTACGCCGATGCCTTCACCGCCGACGTACTCGGCGAGAACGGCAAGCCGGTGCGCTTGACGATGGGCTCATACGGCATCGGGGTATCGCGGTTGGTCGCGGTCATCGCCGAACAGCAGCACGACGATCTGGGTCTGCGCTGGCCGTCGGCGGTGTCGCCGTTCGACCTCCACGTCGTCATCGCGAACAAGGACGGCGCTGCGCGGGCGGGTGCCGAGGAACTGGCCGCCGAACTCGATCGGCTCGGTGTGGACCTGCTGCTCGATGACCGGCAGGCGTCACCCGGCGTCAAGTTCAAGGACGCCGAGTTGCTCGGGGTGCCATGGATCGTGGTGGTGGGCCGCGGCTGGGCCGACGGTGTGGTCGAGTTGCGCAACCGATTTAGCGG
>CAZOIX010000971.1:0-2081 GCA_964579685.1 uncultured Mycobacterium sp. | reverse complement strand
TACGTTGACGATAGCCGAGGGGCGCATCGCCCGCACCTGCCGCGCCAGCCAGCCAACGGGCTCCCTGATCGCTCAACGTTTCGATCCGCGGTAGGTCCGGACGACGCGGCCCCGGGGGCTCGTGACGACCTCATAGTTGATGGTGCCCAGCAGATCGGCCCAATGCTGTGCGGTCGGTTCACCCATCGTGCCGGGTCCGAACAGGACGGCCTCGTCCCCCTCGGAGACGTCACCGTCGGGCCCCACGTCGACCACGAGTTGGTCCATGCAGACACGACCGGCGATGCGACGCAGCCTGCCGTTGATCAACACGTCGATGCGGCCGCTGAGGTTGCGGAACACACCGTCGGCGTAACCGATGGGGAGCAGCGCCAGCGTGGTGTCGCGTTCGGCGATCCATGTGTGGCCGTAGGACACACCGTCGCCCGCCCGTACCGGCCGCACCAGCGCCACAGGGCATTTCAGCGTCATCGCAGGCTTCAACCCCATGTCGCCATGCTCGGGAATGGGCGTCTGGCCGTACACCGCGATGCCGGGCCGGACCATGTCGAACGCGAGATCGGGCCGCGTCAGCACCGACGGTGAATTGTACAGGTGCACCACCTCGTACGGGACACCCCGATCGCGGGCCATGCCGAACATCTCCTTCAGACGAGCCGCCTGAAGGTCGTTGAACGGATTGTCGGGATCGTCGCCATGCACCAAATGCGACATGAGGCCACGCACGGTGAATGCGTTGTCGGCCAGGGCGCGCTCCAGCGCCGTCAGGATCTCTGGATATTCCGCCGGACGTGCGCCGTTGCGATTCAACCCGGTGTCGACCTTGACGGTGACTGTCGCGACACGGCCGGAGCGTTCGGCCGCGTCACGGAGTTCGACGATCTGGCGCAGCGACGACACGGCGATCTGCACGTCGGATTCGAGCGCGGGAGCGAAATCGGTCCCGGGCGGGTGAAGCCAGGCCAGAACCGGCGCGGTGATGCCGTCGCGGCGCAGCGCGATGGCCTCGTCGACGGTGGCGACACCCAGCTCCGCCGCGCCGGCGGCCAGGGCCGCACGCCCGGTCTGGGTCGCTCCGTGACCGTACCCGTCGGCCTTGACAACGGCCATCACCTGCGCCGTCCCCGCCCGATCACACAGCAGGGCAACGTTGTGGGCCACGGCGTCGAGGTCGATCACCGCCTCGGGGGAGGGCGGCGCGGTCGTTGCCGGTGTCGTCGCTCTGGTCGATTGCATGGTCATGTCACCACGGCCGATTGTCCCAGACCGAGGATCTTCCCCGCCGACGGCGCCGGTGTCACGAGCCTCACACAGCGCGACGGTCACTCAGTGTGCGAACGGCTGCAGCTCGTTGAAGTGGCCTTGCGGCTTGAGCGCGTCGAGATGTGCGAGAACGGTCTTGACGTCCTCGTACAGCGCCCTCGCCAGATCGGCTGAAAAGCCCTCGCGGACCACGATGCGCAGCATGGTGACGTTCTCGGCACCCTCGGGCATGGTGTAGGCGGGCACCTGCCAGCCGTAGGACCGCAGCGCGTGTGACACGTCGAACTCGGTGTAGCCGAAATCACCCTTGAGCCGGAAGCTGACCACCGGGATGGCGGAGCCGTCGGCGACGACGTCGAAATGCTCGCTTTCGCTGAGCTGGTCGCCGAGCCAGCGCGCGGTCGCCGACAGGCACTGCATCACCTTGGCGTAGCCGCTTCGGCCGAGCCGGAGAAAGTTGTAGTACTGGCCGACCACCTGGTTGCCAGGCCGGGAGAAGTTCAGCGTGAACGTCGGCATATCGCCCCCGAGGTAGTTCACCCGGAAGACGAGATCCTCGGGCAGGTACTCCCCGCTGCGCCACACGACGAATCCGATGCCGGGGTAGGTCAGCCCGTACTTGTGGCCGCTGACGTTGATCGAAACGACGCGCGGAAGCCGGAAGTCCCAACTGAGATCGGGATGCAGGAACGGCACGACGAAGCCACCGCTGGCCGCGTCGACGTGGACCGGCACGTCCACTCCCCCGTCGGCGGCCAGCTTGTCGAGCGCCGCGCAGATCTCGCCGATCGGTTCCAGTTCACCGGTGTAGGTGGTGC
>CAZOIX010000970.1:0-2081 GCA_964579685.1 uncultured Mycobacterium sp. | reverse complement strand
GCCGCCACGATGGCGATCGCCGTCAGCCATTGGGCCGCCCGATCGGCCAGCGCCTGGGCGCGCGACTTCGACTGCTGCGCCTCGGCCACCAGTCGCATGATCCCCGACAAGCGGGTCTGCTCTCCCGTGCCGGTGACCTCGATGCGGAGCGAGCCCTCGCCATTGACGGTCCCGGCGATCACCTCCGCTCCTTCGTTCTTGGTGACCGGCCGTGACTCCCCGGTCAGCATCGCCTCATTGACCTGGCTGGACCCGCTCCGGACCGTGCCGTCGGCCGGGATCGCCTCTCCAGGCCGGACCAGGACGATGTCCCCGGCACGCAGCTCGGACACCGGCACGTGTTCTTCCCGTTCACCCAGCACCCGGGTGGCCGTGTCCGGGAGCAGCTTCGCGAGTTCCTTGAGCGCGCCCTGGGCCTGGTTGATCGACCGCATCTCGATCCAGTGGCCCAGCAGCATGATGGTGACCAGGGTGGCGAGTTCCCACCAGAGCGCCGCAGCGTCGATGAGGCCGAGTTGCACGATCCAGCTGAAGACGAACGCGACCGTGATGGCCAGGGAGATCAGGGTCATCATCCCGGGCAATCGGTTCCGGAGCTCCTTGGCAGCGCTGCGCAGGAAGACCAGCCCGCCGTACAGGAACACGATCGTCGCCAGTGCCGGACCGATCCAGGCGGCCCCTGGGACATCCAGCGCCCGGTAGCCGAGCAGTTCCTGCACGTGCTCCGACCAGTAGACCACGGGGATGGTCATCACCAGCGACCACCAGAACCGGTCGCGGAACATCGCCGGCGAGTGCCCGGCGTGCTTGTCGTGGTCGGTGGGGCCCGCTTCCCCCGCGCCATGATCGTGCTGGCGCGAAGGCGGTGGCCCTCCGCGCGTCGCCGGCCGGTGGTGCTCGTGGCTTCCCGACCCGTGCGAATCGTGTCCGCTCATCATGGGGTTGCCTCCTGGCTACGGTTTCGGCGGCCGACGATCGTCATTCCGCTCTTGCGAAGAATCGCGATCAGCCCGATCGCCGGATCCTTGGTCCCGGTAGCGCGGATCGCCGCCCAGCTCGTGGCCAGGTATCGGTCAAGGAAGCCGATGACATGGTCGAGCGTGACGACGTGATGGACATGCCGCCCGCCAGGCGCCGTCGAGCCGAACGATACCAGTCGCAGTGAATGCC
Organism: uncultured Mycobacterium sp.; assembly: GCA_964579685.1. Classification (GTDB taxonomy): domain Bacteria; phylum Actinomycetota; class Actinomycetes; order Mycobacteriales; family Mycobacteriaceae; genus Mycobacterium. The sequence continues at coordinate 911 of CAZOIX010000970.1, read as the reverse complement.
CATGCGGAAGGGAGACACGGCCTTCACGATGCAGGTCGGACACGAGATCCGCGGCTGACTCCAAAGGACAACAGCCGAACCGTACCAGTGCTGTCGCGAGCACACGGGGGTCAGCCGCGGCGGCATTGAGCACGGCCTTGCCCTCCTTCACCTCACCGACCAGCATGTCGACGCCATCGCCCACGGCGCCGAGGCGGGGGTCAGGGCCGATGTGCGTCGCGCGAGGGCGCGGTCGGCGTGCGGCCGGCACCGTCATGGTCTGCGGGAACCGGACTGCCATCACGTCCAGGTCAGTGGCCATCCTGTATCCGGTGCGACCTTGCGCCAGGACGATCGGATGCTCCACCACGGTGAAGTACCCGTTGATGCGGAGGTATGCCTGCACCAGGGCGACGGCGTTATCCATTCGGTCCTCCCGGTTGGGCGACCACCTGCCGCCGCCGCCAGATCAGGTAGATCGCGGGGATCACGACCAGCGTGAGGATCGTGGACGTGAGCATGCCGCCCACCATCGGGGCCGCGATCCGCTTCATCACGTCGGCACCGGTGCCGTGGCTCCAGAGGATCGGGGCCAGCCCCAACATGATGGTCAGCACGGTCATCACCTTGGGGCGCAGGCGGTCAACGGCCCCCTCGCGCACGGCCGCGGCCACGTCGGCGGCCGACATCGCCCCCGCCGCGCGGCGGCGGTGGAACGCCTCGTCGAGGTAGATGAGCATCACCACCCCCGTCTCCGCGGCGACGCCGGCCAGCGCGATGAACCCGACCCAGACTGCGACGCTGGTGTTGTACCCGGCCAGCCAGAGATACCACACCCCGCCGACCAGCGCGAACGGCACCGAGAGCATGACGATCAGTGACTCGGTCACGCCGCGGAAGTTGAGGAAGAGCAGCAGGAAGATGATCCCGAG
>CAZOIX010000969.1:0-2083 GCA_964579685.1 uncultured Mycobacterium sp. | reverse complement strand
GGCGGCCAACGCGTCGTGGGCGGCGCGCAGCGCGCCCACCGCCACCTGCACCGGACTCGCCAACATGCTTCGAACATACATTCGACCCCCGACAAATCCGGTCGGAAATGTGACGCGTGAAACCAAAGAGACACAACGGATTCCAGTGAATGGGCGTGGTCGTGTCCAATTCGAGCGCTAATAACCCCGAGCTAACGCATCATGCCGTTGACGCTGGCGTAACAATCCCGGAACGCAGCCTTCCTAGTGTTGGCCGGTCATCGTCCGCAAAGAGTGCGGACTCGCAGTGATAGGAAGTCCATGAGCGGAAATGCAGTACGCCTGCAGGCGATCAACAACGTCGAGGCGTATGTGCCTCCAGCCATCAGCTTCGATCCCACCGAGGCACCCGGTGAGGTCTTCGGCTCCAACGTCTTCACCATGGCTGAGATGCGGCTTCGGCTGCCCAAGTCGGTCTTCAAATCCGTGGTCGCGACCATCGAGAAGGGCGCGAAGCTGGATCCGGCCGTTGCCGACTCGGTCGCCTCGGCGATGAAGGATTGGGCGTTGTCGAAGGGCGCCACCCACTACGCGCACGTCTTCTATCCGATGACCGGGCTGACGGCCGAGAAGCACGACAGTTTCCTCGAGCCGGTTTCCGACGGCGAGACACTCGCAGAGTTCGCAGGCAAGACCCTGATTCAGGGTGAACCCGATGCGTCGAGCTTCCCGTCGGGCGGCCTGCGCAGCACCTTCGAGGCCCGCGGCTACACGGGCTGGGACGTCACCAGCCCGGCCTACATCCTGGAGAACCCGAACGGCAATACCTTGTGTATCCCTACGGTGTTCGTGTCGATGACCGGCGAGGCGCTGGACTACAAGACGCCATTGCTGCGCAGCCAGCAGGCGATGGGCACCCATGCCGAACGGATTCTGAAGCTGTTCGGTCACGACGACGTGGCGAAGATCGTCGCGTTCTGCGGGCCGGAGCAGGAGTACTTCCTGGTCGACCGCCACTTCTTCTTGGCACGCCCCGACCTGGTCAATGCGGGTCGCACGCTGTTCGGTGCGAAGCCGCCGAAGGGGCAGGAATTCGACGACCACTACTTCGGAGCGGTCCCCGAGCGGGTCCTGGGCTTCATGATGGACACCGAGCGTGAGCTGTTCAAGCTCGGCATTCCGGCCAAGACCCGCCACAACGAGGTCGCACCAGGACAGTTCGAGATCGCGCCGATGTTTGAGCGCGGCAACGTCGCCTCCGATCACCAGCAGCTGCTGATGACCGTCTTCAAGACGATCGCCAAGAAGCACGGGATGGAGTGCCTTTTCCACGAGAAGCCGTTCGCCGGCGTCAACGGCTCGGGCAAGCACGTGAACTTCTCGTTGGGTAACGCCGATCTGGGCAGCCTGCTGGTGCCCGGTGATACCCCGCACGAGAACGCGCAGTTCCTGGTGTTCTGCGCCGCGGTGATCCGCGCCGTCCACAAATACGCGGGCCTGCTTCGGGTTTCGGTCGCTTCGGCGACCAACGACCATCGCCTCGGCGCCAACGAGGCACCGCCTGCGATCATCTCGATCTTCCTCGGCGATCAGCTCGCCGACGTATTCGAGCAGATCGCCAAGGGTGCGGCAACATCGTCAAAGGGCAAGGGCAGCATGATCATCGGTTGCGACACGCTGCCGGTGCTGCCGACTGACGCGGGCGATCGCAACCGCACCAGCCCGTTTGCCTTCACCGGCAACCGCTTCGAGTTCCGTGCCCCTGGTTCGGGTCAGACGGTGGCAGTGCCGATGATGATGCTGAATACGATCATGGCCGAATCGCTCGATTACATGGCGACCGTGCTGGAAGAGGCCGTCAAGGATGGTGAGGACTTCGACGAGGCGGTGCAGAAGTTGTTGACCGACATCATCACCGAGCACGGCGCGGTCGTATTCAACGGTGACGGCTACTCGGAGAACTGGCAGATCGAGGCCGCCGAGCGTGGGCTCTCGAATCTGAAGACGACCCTGGATGCGCTGCCTGAGCTGATCAAGCCCGAGTCCATTGAGCTGTTCGAGAAGTACTCCGTGTTCAGTGAGCGCGAACTGCACAGCCGCTACG
>CAZOIX010000968.1:0-2083 GCA_964579685.1 uncultured Mycobacterium sp. | reverse complement strand
CGGAATAGGCAAACCCGATTCCGCCCAGTTCTTTCTCCCCACCACCGCCGGGGAAACTGCGCGTTCACCGCAGCGTGGTGCGCGCGTCAGAAGGGGGAGTTCACCATCGAGTGCGCGGCCATCTCGAGATAGGCCAGCAGTTCGGCACGATGCTCGTCGTCCAGCGTCTGCGAATCGATCTCCGCGACGGCGGTGTGCATGCAGCGCAGCCACGCGTCGCGTTCGATGTAGCCGATCGCAAACGGGGCGTGCCGCATGCGTAGCCGCGGATGACCACGCTGATCGGAGTAGGTCCGCGGCCCGCCCCAGTACTGCTCGAGGAACATCCGCAGGCGGACCTCGGCGGCCTCGAGGTCGCCCTCGGGATAGAGCGGAAACAGGATCTCGTCCTCGCGCACCAACTGGTAGAAGCGCGACACGATGGCGTGGAAGGTCTCATGGCCACCGACTTCGTCGTAGAACGACCGCTGCGGCTGAGTCACCTCACCATTGTCTCTTGTCGCCGCAGGACTCCACCCGGCCGGTGCCGTCACCCGATGTTCATTGGACTGACCAGCGAACACGTGCAGAATTGTCGTGCGATCGACAGGAATCCATGGTGGACTGTCGGGCGGAGGACGTATGGCGCATCGCAAGAAAGGCCCGTCCAGAAGGGCTGGCCACCGGCTTCAAGATGCCGCTGCGGGCTTATCCGGGCCCGCGGTACCGCATGCGCAGTCGCGCGTCCTGCACAGCGTCGACACCCATCCGCCCAGTACCGGCGAAGGCTCGATCTGGGGCCGGCGGCGGGTACTCCTGCTGAACTCCACGTACGAACCGTTGACCGCTCTGCCCATGCGGCGGGCGGTCATCATGCTGATGTGCGGAAAAGCCGACGTCGTGCACGACGACCCCGGCGGCCCCGTCATCCACTCCGCGACCCGCTCCATAGCGGTGCCGTCGGTGATCCGGCTGCGCTCCTATGTACGGGTGCCCTACCGCGCGCGCGTCCCGATGACCAGGGCCGCACTGATGCATCGTGATCGGTTTCGCTGTGCCTACTGCGGAGCCAAAGCCGACACCGTGGACCACGTGGTACCGCGCAGCCGCGGCGGCGACCATTCGTGGGAGAACTGCGTCGCGGCCTGCTCGACGTGCAATCACCGCAAGGCCGACCGGTTGCTCGCCGAACTCGGCTGGGCGCTGCGTGCGGTGCCGGTCCCCCCGAAGGGCCAGCATTGGCGGCTGCTGTCGAGCGTCAAAGAACTGGACCCGGCATGGGTGCGGTATCTGGGTGAAGGTGCGGCCTGACCCGTGGCTGATACGGTTTGCGGGTGAGCACCGCACTTACTCATTCCCTCCTCGGAGGGGTTCCGCTGGCCGTGCTGCTGGTGTTGATGTTCTTGATCTACGTCGTCGGCAAGAACCGCAAGGGGCCGCACCCGGCGACCTATCATCTGTCCGAACAGTGGACACATGAGCCGATCCTGTGGGCATCCGAGGAACCCGCGGACCACGGTCACTCGGGCCACGGTTCGCATCCCGTCACGGTAGGAGGCGGCGCAAGTGGCAAGTGGTGAGCTCGTAACGACGTCGACTGAAGTCGCCGAACTGCCGCCCGGCTTCGTCGTCACCACCAGCGGTCGGATCTCGGGGGTCACCGAGCCCGGTGAGCTTTCGGTGACGTATCCGTTCCCGGTGACGGAACTGGTCTTCTTGGACGACGCGCTGAAATACGGCTCGCGTGCGGCCAAGGCGCGATTCGCCGTCTTTCTCGGCGACCTCGGAGCGGACACCGCCGCGACCGCCCGCGAGATCCTGGCCAAGGTGCCGACGCCCGACAACGCCGTCCTGCTGGCGGTCTCGCCGAATCAGCGCGCGATCGAGGTCGTGTATGGCAGCGACGTCCAAGGCCGCGGCAGCGAGGAGTCCGCACCGAAAGGTGTGTCCGCCGCCGCCGAGTTGTTCGCCGACGGCAAGCTGATCCCCTGCCTTATCAAGGCGGTCGAGGTGATGAGCGCGGGCGTCACTCCCGCGTCGCACTAACCGACGTCGGCCGTCAGCGTGCCGCTCTGCGTGGCGCCGAGCCCCACGCTCAGCGTGA
>CAZOIX010000967.1:0-2090 GCA_964579685.1 uncultured Mycobacterium sp. | reverse complement strand
ATGCGGTGTTGGCCGCGCCGATGCGCTGGTTGCCGTAGGTGATGAAACCGGTGTCACGCAGCGTCGCCAGGACGGTGTCGCGCTGGGCGTCGTCGACCACCGAGACCTTCGGGTCCCGATTGATCAGCAAGGTGATGCCCAGCAGATCGCCCGCCTGCGAGCCCTGGTCCACCGACGTGGTGCTCAGTTGTTTGCCCGCAGGCACGATCGGTGAGTTGACCACCGACAACAACTTCTCGGCGGAATTGGCGTTGACGAACTCAGGTGTCAGGTCCACCGTCCCGGTGATCGTTCCGCCGGCATCGGCCACCACGCGCGCCAACCCGTCGACGTCGTCGTCCGCGGCATCCGGCGTGCGGAACACCACGACCGATTTTCCGGCAAGCGAATCACGCAGGATCCGCGGCGCCATCTGGGCATCGAATTCCCCTGCAGCACTTAGCTTTTCATTCAGCGCGTTCTTGTCGTCGGTGAGCGTGTCGATCTGCGTCTGCAGGTCGTTCTTGTCGTCACGCAGGCCGGACAGCACGGTGTTGGACAGCAGACCGGAACCCAGCGCGACCCCGATGGCCAACGCCAGGAACACCGCCGCGAGTGAAATCGCGTGTGTGCGCAGGGAAATCATCGATGGCCTCCTAGGTGACCCAGCCCTGAACCCAGAGCGAGAACCGATTCCAGTAGTCGACAACCCAATCCACCAGTGCCGCGTCGGCGCGCGATACCCACAGTGCGGCGATCACCGCGACCAGCATGGCGAGCACGAGCAGTGCGATGGCGCCACCTGAGACGCGGCTGCGATAGAGGGTGGCCACGGCCTTCGCGTCGACCAGTTTCTCGCCGACCTTCAGCCGGGTGAGAAAGGTCGACGGGTTGCTCTGCTGGCGTGACCGGTCGAAGAACTCCTCGATGCTCGCCGTGTGACCTGCGGTGACGATCAGCGAGGCGCCATGGTGGTCGCAGAGCAGCAGTGCCAGGTCGGCGGCGGACCCGGCGGCCGGGAAGGTCATCGCACCGACACCGAGGTCCTGGATCCGTTCGAGACCCGCGGCGTGTCCGTCGGCGTCGGCCGGCAGCACGACCTGCGCACCGCATCGCAGGGCGTCGGCGCTGATCCGGTCCGGGTCCCCGACGATGAGCGCGGGGCGGTAACCCGCCTTGCGCAGCACGTCCGCCCCGGTTCCCACACCCACCAGCACCGGTTGGTACTCCTTGATGAACGGCTTGAGCGCCTTGAGGTCGGTGGCTGAACTCGGCTCCTCGGCGACGATGACGACGTGGCGGCGGTTCATGTCCACGTCGATGTCGGGGATGCCGATGCCGTCGATGAGCAGCGGGCTTTCGCTGCGGATGAACTCGATGGTGTTGCCCGCGAACGCCTCCAGATGTGCCACGAGGCCGCTCTTGGCCTCGTGCATCAGTTCGTGGATCTCGTGGTCGCTGCGCTCGGCGCCGTGGATCAGCAGCTTGTCACCGGAGTAGACGCCGCCTTCGTGAAGGCGCAGCCGGGCCCCGTCCTTGACCTTCTTGAACACGTCGGTACCGGTGTCGTCGATCAGGGTGACGCCGTTGGCGACCAGCACCTCGGGGCCAAGGTTGGGATACCGCCCGGAGATCGACGGCGAGGCGTTCACGACCGCGGTGACACCGGCTTCGACGAGCGCATCGGCGGTGATCCGGTCCAGGTCGAGGGCGTCGATGACGACGATGTCACCTGGGTTGATGCGGCGCAGCAGCCGGTCGATGTCGCGGTCGACACGGGCCGTGCCTGTGATGCCCGGGCGAGAGCTGGCATTGCGGGATAGCAGCGCTGACATCTTCATGCGGCGATTCTGTCGATATGGGCGCATGACCTGTCGGAGGCGCGCCGTAACACCAGCCCCAGAAGTTATCTCTTTTCACATTTGTCACAGGTAACCTGGGGTTATTCGTGGTTGGCCTGCGCCGCCTCCAGGAGTTCGCGGGCGTGCGCCCGTCCGCTGTCCGATTCCCCGAGGCCAGCCAGCATCCGGGCCAGCTCAGCCACGCGGTCCTCGTCGTCGAGGCGACGTACCCCGCTGGCCTTGGCCCGCCCACCGCTGTCCACCACCAGG
>CAZOIX010000966.1:0-2093 GCA_964579685.1 uncultured Mycobacterium sp. | reverse complement strand
CACCAGAAGCGCCTCGGCGTGGGAGTCGCCCCAGAACAGGAAATCGCTGCGGTCGGCGTCGACATCGCCCAGATGGCAGATATCGGCAGCCGGATCGGTCCAGATGCATCCCTCGAACTGAGGAACCCGCGTCTTCGCTGCATTCACCATCGCAAGCGCATCCTGCGGCATACGTCCCGGCAGACCTTGTCCGGCGAGAATGCTCAGGGAGAAGATCGCGACCGCCGCCAGCGCGCCGGCGCTCGCGGTAAACACCCGTTCGGTACTCAATAGTTTCCGGTTGCGGAACGGTTTCTCGACATACCGCCATGACACGATCGCCATGATGACCGACAACGCGATCAGCAGCGTCGCCTCGATGAACGACAGCTCCACGGCATACTGGCGTACGCGGTAGAACGCGAAGATCGGCCAGTGCCAGAGGTAGAGCGAGTAGGAAATCAGCCCGCAAAGCACCATCGGACGCCACGACAGGAGCTGTGAAACCCGCGTCGGCCCCGAGGCGCCGATCCAGATCAGCGCAGCGGCCCCAAGGCACGGCGGCAACGCCGCAGGCCCCGGGAACATCGTTTCGAGGTCATAGGTGACGACAGGGATGACAATCCCCATTAACGCGACCGCCGCGATCGTCTCGCGGATCCACTGCCGCTTGGGCGCAGGAATGGTAAACAGCGCCACCGCAGCCCCCAGCCCCAACTCCCAGGCGCGCGCCGGCGTCAGGTAGAAGGCCGCATCAGCCTGGCTGTCGAGATAGTAGACAGAGATGGCAAACGAGACGAGCAGGCCAAGCCCGAGCCCGGCGAGCAGCACCTTCCGCCCGAACTTGAAGACCGCCATCAGCAGCAGCGGATAGAAAACGTAAAATTGCTCCTCGACCGCCAGCGACCACATGTGCAGCAACGGCCAGAACTCGGTCTCTTCGGAGAAATAGCCGCCCGGCTGGTCCCAGAACCAGATGTTGGCCAGGAATGTCGCCGTCGCCAGCGCAGACTTCGCAAACTCGTTGAACTGGTCCGGCAGCAGCAGCACAGCCCCGGCCACGAAGGAACACAGCAGGACAAACATCAACGCCGGCAGAATGCGCCGCGCCCGACGCTCATAGAACGACAGCAGCGAGAAGTTGTCGTTGCGCAGCTCGTTCGCGATGATCCCCGTGATCAGGTAGCCAGAGATGACGAAGAACACGTCGACGCCAACATAGCCGCCTGACGTAAAGGCAAATCCCGCGTGGTAAAGAACGACGGGCAGGACAGCGACAGCGCGAAGTCCATCAATGTCTTTGCGATACGTTAGCAACTCAACACCTGCCCTGAACGGCTAAGCCGTCGCGACGCCCAACCCGCAAGCTGCCCGCCCGATCTTTACCGTATACTGAGCCACCAAGGTTACAAAACAGAAACCCGAGCGTCTTCAATCTGAGATAAATGCAGCTTTCCCATACGTCCTCAGCGGACCGCACGGACTCCTCGTTAGCCTTTATGGAGCAAGGACCATTCCAGCCCCCACGGCGCAGATCGTGCGTAATCAGCCCCGAAACGCTAACCCAGAGCAAGATTGCCGGCCGCATTGAGGGCCGCCACACCGGATGTTAGCTCTGCACTGCTAGGCTTTCGGGTTAAAGGCCCCTCAGCCCCTTGGACGAAGAAAGCCGGATGGCCCAGTTCAACAACCTCTACGCCCACGGGATGGTCCGTGTCGCAGCGGCCTCGCCGCGGGTCCATCTCGCCGACCCGGCCAGCAACGCCAAGGAGACACTCAGCCTCTTCAAGCAGGCCGACAAGGCGGGCGCAGCCCTGCTCGTCTGCCCCGAACTCGGCCTCTCCGGCTACGCAATCGACGACCTCCACATGCAGTCCGCCCTTCTCGATGCAGTCGAGGAGGCGATCGCCACACTCGTTAAAGCCAGCCGCCAGTTGACGCCGGTGCTGCTCGTTGGCGCCCCGGTTCGCGCCGGCGACGCCATCCACGGCAGCGCGATCGCGATCCACCAGGGCAGCATCCTCGGCGTCGTGCCCAAGACCTACCGCCCGAATTACCGCGAGTATTACGACAAGCGCCAGTTCGCCGAAGCGGCCCACGCCCAGACGGACGCC
>CAZOIX010000965.1:1854-2100 GCA_964579685.1 uncultured Mycobacterium sp. | reverse complement strand
AAGTGTGAAACCGTAACGCTCGGTAGTGGACAGCAATATGCGGTGGAGGACATTCTCGCCCGGATGATGTCGGTGCTGAGCCTGAAGTTCGACGTCCGCCAGGATCCCGCGCGGATGCGCGCCGTCGATCGACCGTTCCTGGGCGCCGACATCTCGCATATCGCCGAGGTCTTCGGCTGGCGACCCGCGCACGAGCTGGACGAGACGTTGACACGGACGTGGGCGAACCCGGAGTTCCTGCCGGAT
>CAZOIX010000965.1:0-1844 GCA_964579685.1 uncultured Mycobacterium sp. | reverse complement strand
GACACTCCACCCCGCGATGACCGCGCTGCCGATGGTCAGCAGGATCAGATAGATGACGATGCCGTAACTCAAAATCTGAATCCGCCACATCTCCGCGAAGCAATACGCGATGACCCCTGCCGAACCGGCGACAACGGTGCCGTATCGCATGATCCGGGCCAACAGATACCCGGCGAACGCATAGAGACAGAACGTATAGAACCATCCCCACGCACCGAACTGGGCGTAGGTGTCGGCAAATACCGAGACGGTGAAGAAGTTGGGCGCGAACGTGACCGAGTACCCGAACACCGATGCGCGTTTCCAGCTGTCGTCCTTGCTGACCTTCTTGAACTGAAGGAAGGTCGGCTGAATCGCCGTCAGCGCATCGACAGGATCGGACTCGACTTCCCACGCACCCCTCATCACCGCATCCGAAACCCCGATGGAAACCTGTGCAGGCACTGCGAGGTAGGCCCCCATCTGATACAGGTTCATGGCCACCGGGTTGGATACCCCGGCGTCGCGGTAGTAGTTCGCGTTCCGGACGTAGTTGAGGGCGGCCAGAAGTGCGAACCCCACGACGAAGATCGTGACGATCGCGATCCACCGAATCGGTTTGTTCGCCGAACTGCGTGGCACTGTCTGCCGCTGCCTGGCCCACATGGCCAGATAGACGACGGTCGCCATGAGCAACGAAAGCCGGTGCGCCAGCATCGCATTCATCAACAACAGCAGCACGGCGTACACCATGAAGGGCCACGCGATGATCTTCTTTCGCCACAGGTAGACACCGATCGGTGCGGCGAGGATGGTCGAATAGCGCAGCGTCACCGGCGAGGCGGTGTTCGACAGCGATTTGTAGAGGTCGTTACCGGTCTGCTCGCTGAGTGCGTCGATGATCGCCAGTGGACCACCGATCTGATAGATGGAGTACGCGATTCCGACGGACGCCGCCAGCAGGACCACGTAGAAGTAACGCCGCTCGAACGTCGTCGAACTCGTCAGCTCGACGACCTCCTGGCGAGTCTGCGACCGCCTCGCGAGTCGCCACGCGAGCATCGACATCGACACCACGGCGCCGTACCAGAAGAGCAGCAGCACAACGCTTCGCAACGTCAGCGGCGCCGGCTGCGAGAAGCCTGCCAACTTCTCCCAGGACCCGTTCGAGTAGCCGAGGAGGTCAAGGGCACCCAACGTGGCCCATGCGCCGAAGGACGCAGCCACGGGCACCAGGATGAAGAAGGTGGGGTTGAACCAGGTTGGCGCCGAGGAGGTTTCCCGACCAGGGGCTGACACCGCTGATGTCGGCTCAGTTCGCAGCATCGTCGTTCTCTGCTGTTGGCGTGGTGCTGCGACCGAGTCTCACGTTGTAGTCGGGCGCATACCGTTGCGCGACGACGTGATACATGATCGCGGTGAACACCTCGGCAAGGATGAACGCCAGGAAGATCGCGGTGGTGGTGTGCCACGCGAACAGAAAACCGACACCGAGAGCCAGGTAGACCATGGTGCTCACGGTCCGGACCCAGAACACGATGGTCGTCTCACCGGCGCGGCGCAGCGCTGCGAACGGCACCGTCGAAAGCAGCATCAGTCCTTTCCACGCACACGCCAGAAGCAACGCCACCGCGACGACGTTGGCCCATGCCGGTCCGAAGACGAGGCTGCCGAATCCGCCGAAGGCGGCCGCCAGAACCGCGACCACCCCCGCGACGAAGATCGAGCCGACGACGGCGACCTCGCCCCTGTGTCCGTGCGCCAGCAGGCGGAAGCGCCCGTAGGCGATGATCGGCTCCAGCGCATTGGACACCGTCGAGATGACCCGGAAGCCAACCGATGCGGCCGGCCCCATGGTCACCAAC
>CAZOIX010000964.1:0-2115 GCA_964579685.1 uncultured Mycobacterium sp. | reverse complement strand
GCGCCGCGGACCGGCGGGTCGTGGTCGCCGTCCGCCAGGCGTTCCTGGACTACGGGTTCGACGCCGAAGAGGCTGACCGGCGCGCGGGCGCCACGTTCGCCGCCGGCATCGGGTTCCTGCATCTGTCCGGTCCGCAGCCCGGTGCCCGAGGGGCGGCACGGCGGGAACGCTTCCTGGACATCATGTTGACGCGCTGAGCACTGGTTCGAGCCTTGGTGGCGCGGGCTGGCTCCCCACAAACACGCCGAAATCCGAGTTTTGCAGAGAGTTACTCGCACTTCTTCTCTTCTACTGAAGTCGGTTTTCGGCGTGAGAAGGGCCGCGACCAATGGTGGGGCGCGGCCGCCGAACTGGGTCGCGGTGATCTGGCTGGCCATAGGTAATCCCCCGCTTCGATGAGGCTGGCCGACGCCTCGGACGGTTTTCCGTACTAAAAAGTATGGTAGCGTCGCCACCATGACCTCGGCCTCGGCGACCCAGGCCATCACCCCTGAGTTCATCGCCCGGCTGGCTGAACGCGCACGGGAGGCCGAGCAGATTCGTCGGCTGCCTGCCGCAACCGTCGCCGACCTCACCGCTTCCGGCTTCACCGAGCTACTGGTGCCCGCCCGCTTCGGTGGTGCGCAGGCCGAGTGGCCCGCGATCCTCGATCCGGTGCGGCGGATGGCCCACGGTTGTGCGTCCAGCGCGTGGACCATCGGCTTCTACGCCTTGCACAACTGGATGCTTGCCCTGTTCGACGAGCGCGCCCAGGAAGAGGCGTTCGCCACGCGGCCGTTTCTCGCGCCCGCACCCCTGGCGCCGACGGGTCGAGGCGTCCCTTCGGGCGACGGCATCCGGCTGACCGGCCGGTGGTCGTGGGCGACGGGCGTGAGGGACGGCAACTGGATCATCGTGGGCGCATTGTGCGGCCCCGATGATGCGATGTATCCGGCGCTTGCGTTGCTGCCCATCGCCGACGCCCGCATCGAAGACGTATGGCACACCGACGGCATGCGGGCCACCGGGTCGGACGACGTTGTCATCACCGATGCTTTCGTCCCGCACCACCGGCTGGTCCGGGTCGCCGACATCTATTCAGGCACCGCACCGGGGGCCGGGCTGCACCATGCCGATACCTACCGGTGGCCGCTGGTGCCTGCGTTGTCGCTGCTGGCGGCGATGCCGGCGTTGGGCAGCGCCGAGCGTGTGGCTGAGATCTTCGCGGACCGGCTCGGCGAACGCGTCCTCGCATACGAGGGCGTCATCCAGAAGGACAAACCCCTCGCCCAAGCGCGGCTCGGCGGGGCGCGGGTTCGCCTGCGTGCGCTGCGCGGACTGCTCGCCGACACCGTTGCCGACATCGAAAGCATCGTCGCCACCGGCGAACCCGTGCCGCGGCCGGTACGCGCGGAGGCGCGGCTGGCCGCTGCGCACATCGTGCATGAATCGCGCGCGGTGATCGGCGACCTGCTCGAGGCGTCAGGCGCCAGTGTCCACTTCGCCGAGAACCCGCTGCAGCGCATCAAGCGTGACGTCGACGTCCTCGCCGGTCACGTGGTGTTCGACTACGACACCAGCCGCGAACTTGCGGGAGCGCTCACACTGGGGATGAAGGTCTCGCGCACCGCAATGGTCTGACGAAAGGGGGAACCATGGCCGAGGATCTACGCGACCAGATCACCAAGGGATTCCAGAAGAACGTCGCGAATCGGTTGATGCGGGTGATGCCATTCCAGACGCTGCTGGAGACCACCGGGCGCAGGTCCGGTGAGCCCCGCCGGACTCCGCTGGGGGGACGCCGGGAGGGCGACCAGTTCTGGTTCGTCTCGGAATTCGGCGACAAGTCGCAGTACGTCAAGAACATCCAGGCCGATCCGAATGTCCGCGTGCGGCTCAACGGCAGGTGGCACGATGGCACGGCCCACCTGCTGCCCGACGACGACGCCCACGCACGGTTGCGAACACTGCCCCAGTTCAACAGCTTCGGCGTGCGCACTTTCGGCACCAATCTGCTGACCATCAGGGTGGACCTGAAGGGTTGACCTCCGGCCAGAAGTAAAACTAACCTCAGTTTTAGTTTGGATCGCCCAATGTCGACGGAGACACCATGGAATCCTTTGTTCACCTGAGGAA
>CAZOIX010000963.1:0-2117 GCA_964579685.1 uncultured Mycobacterium sp. | reverse complement strand
TCGACCTCATCACCTGCATCGACGCCCTTCTCCACCTCGGCGACCGCACACAGCGGCGGGATCACCGCGATCGCCCCGATGCCGAAACCGCCGACGACGATGGGCCCGAAAAGATCGGGGAAGTACGGAATGTCGCGCGTCAGCGTGGAACCGAACAGCATCGCACCGACCACGAAGGTCCCCGCGCCGATGAGTAGCCAGCGTGGCGCCACGTGCGGCGCGAGTTTCGCGGCCACGACGCTGCCGATGCCGAAGGCGATGGCGAACGGCACGAAGCAGATGCCCGCCTTCAGCGCCGAATAGCCGAGCACGTCCTGCACGAGCAGGCCGATCATCACCGTCAGCGTCAGCATCACGCCACCGGCAAGGAACAACGAGATGAACGTGAACACCCGGTTGCGGTTGTCGAAGACCGAGAACGGCACGATTGGATGCTCGGCGGTGCGCTCGACGATCAGGAACGCGACGAAGAAGACCGCCGCTGCGATACCTGCACCGATCACCCACGGGTCCACCCAGCCGCGCGGCGGCCCCTGCGTGAACACCAGCACCGCAGAGGTGCACCCCAGGGTCGCCAGGATGGCGCCGGTGACGTCGAGCTTCAGCCGTTCGTGATGGGTCTCGTTGACCTTCAGGACGGCGATGGTGATGATCACGATGCCGATCGGAATGTTGATCAGGAAGGCCAGCCGCCAGGAGATCACCGTCAGGGCGCCGCCGAGCACCAGGCCGAGCACCGATCCCACGCCCTGCATCGCGGCCGACACGGCCATTGCTCGGTTGCGGGCCTGCCCCACCGCGTACGTCGTGGCGATCAGCGCCAGGCCCGTGGGTGCGGCAATCGCGGCGCCGGTGCCCTGAACTGCGCGCGCCACGATCAGCGTCGCCCCGTCCGTGGCCACGCCGCATACCAGCGATGCGATGGTGAACACCCCGACACCGGACAGGAACGCACGTTTGTGTCCGATCGCGTCGCCGATGCGCCCGCCGAGCAGCAACAGCCCGCCGAAGGCGAGCACATAGGCGGTGATGACCCAGCTCTTGGCGGCGTCTGACAGGTCGAGGTCGGCCTGCATCCGCGGCAGCGCGACGATGACGATGGTGCCGTCGAGCGTCGACATCAGCTGCATGCCGGTGATCGCGACGATCGCCATGCCGAGGACCGATGACGACAGCGGTGTGGTGGCCCGCTCAGGCCGTGCTGAATCGCCCACCGCAGACATGGCTTGCCAGCCTACCGAGACGTGGATTGGGTGTGGTCAGTTGCGGTATGCGCGACCGACTACACCGAAGTCACAGCTCTCCCGACCCGATGTCGAGCTAAAGCTCTCCCTGACCCGATGTCGAGCTAAAGCTCTCCCTGACCCGATGTCGAGCTAAAGCTCTCCCTGGTCGATCGCTTCCTTGACTTCCTGGGCATGCGCGACCTGCGCGGCGCTGTAGCCGATGAACAGCGCTACGGCGCCGACGATCACCGCGACCGCGGCGACCCACAGCAACCCGTAGGTGTAGCCCTGATCCAGCGCATGCAACTGCGCCTCGTTCATGTCCTTGACCGGTCCGTTGGTGCCGCCCAGATACAGGGTGCGCGAGGTGATGACCGCCTGGATCACGGCCAGTACGACGGGACCGCCGAGATTCTGCAGCATCAGCGCGATCGCCGACACCGGGCCGATCTGGTCGAAGCCCACACCGGCGATCGCCGACACGGTCAGCGGGACCACGATCATGCCGATGCCGAAGCCACCGACGACGATCGGGAGGACCAGATTCGGGAAGTACGGGATGTTGGCGTCCAGCGTCGAGCCGTAGATCATGGCGCCGAGCACCAGCACACCGCCGGCGATCACCAGCACGCGCGGGGGGAACAACGACACCAGCGCCGACGAGGCACCCAGCCCGACGCCGAGGGCGATGACGAACGGGATGAAGCCGACGCCCGCACGTAGTGCGCTGTAGCCCATGATGTCCTGGACGTAGAGCCCGATCAGCACGGTCAGCGTGAACATCACACCGCCGGCCAGGAACACCGCGGCGAAGGTCGCGACCCGGTTGCGGTCCCTGAACAGGCCCAGCGGCATCACGGGATTCTCGGCGGTGCGCTCGACGTAGACGAA
>CAZOIX010000962.1:0-2124 GCA_964579685.1 uncultured Mycobacterium sp. | reverse complement strand
GGTCACCAACACAATGGACGTGATCGCCGGTTGGACCGCACCGACGACCGCTGTCTCGGCAGCGACCCAGCTCGCCCGGCGAATGTCGGGTGGCAGCCCGGAGAACCGTGCACCACTACGCGGCCGGTAGCGAACGAGGATCGCCACCAAGGCTCCTACCGACAGCACTCGCATGCAATGGCTGCTGTGATGGACAGCCAGCACCAGGGCACCCAAGCCGGTGACGATCAGCACCGTCGCCGCGATGAGCTCGCGTTGCCACTCGCCCCGGACCATCCCGATCGATCGAGTGATCAACAATCCCGACATGAGACCGATCGAGCTGACCATCAACACCGCGGGATGAGCGACTGCCGGCCCGATGATGAGTGGCGACGCGGAGACCACACTCAGCAGCGCGGTCCAACCGGGCATCGTGAGGAAATGGTCGACGCCGGGTGTCGCCAGCAGCCCTTCCACCATGAAGGCATTGAGCAACTGGGCCACATACACCCCAACGGCCAGTGCGAGCGCGAGAAAGCCTTGATCCTCGATCGGTGCGATGCGGGCATACACGGCAAGAAACATGGCCGGAAACGCGTTGAGCGCCAGGCCCGCAACAACCTGTGCAACCGCCGCAAGGTGGCTCTTGCCGGGCACTATGGGTGCGACGATCCGTTGGCCGTCACAGGCGCCGTGCCGCCGTCAGCTTCGACGTCATGCGCTTCTTCCGAACGCGAAAACCCGCGCCACGGGCGGTAGGTCACGACAGCGGCCAACGGGACGTCGCGCGATGCGGTCGCCGAACGCACCGCCAAGACCTGCTGCGTCGTGTCGACACCCAACCTGGCCACCACGATCAGAACGGTCGCCTGTCGTATCGCCTCCTCGATCAACGACGACTCTCCGATCGCGCCGGCATCGATCACCAGCGTGGCCTGACCATCGGCAGATCGAAACGTCGGGGTTGATTCGTCCCTCAGTCGCATGGCTCGCACCGCGCCGCTCTCGCCCGCGGCCCTTGCGAACAGCGAAGCGATGATCGAGGTTCCCGACGCCGGCGATGCACCGACGAGAACCATCGTCCGCACCCCGCCGCCGGAACGCGGGCACTGCGCGTACAACGTCCTGGCCAGCGTGGCCAGCTTCTTCGACCTCGAGCGGGGCGCGGCCTGCCCCAGGTCGACGGCGGGGACGATCACCGCATCCACGACGTCGGAGATCTCGGCAGCCGACGTGAGGTAACCGGATCTGCGACGGCGCGCCATCTGGGCGAGGGGCACCGCGGCGCCTCCCAGTAGTGCGCCCAGGGCCGCGCCGAGCACCCACTGGTCGACGGCGGCCTCGTCGACGGTCGGCGCCTGAAGCACCGTCACGCTGGCCGGCGCGCCTGCCTGCAGCCGAAGCGTTTCGCGAAGCTCCCGAATCTGGCGCACCCGCGGAAAGTCGCCCGCGGCATCCGCCTCTTCTTCCCACTCGTCGAGGGCGGGCAGGATCGGACGCAACTGGCGCTCGGCTCGCTGTGCGATCTGGGCGCGGTACACGTCGATCGCCGCCTGCACGGTCCGAATCGCATCGGCATCCGAGTCGGCCTTGCCGGTGAAGACGACCACCGACGAACCGATCTCCTGCAACACATCTATACGGGCAGGCCCGGACTCCCCCAGGCTCGCTCCCACCGCACGCGTGAAACCGCTCCCGGACAGATAGGCCACCTCACCGGTCATGTACTGGCTGATATAGACATCCGTATCGGGTGTAGATCGGTCCGCCCCCGTGGCGATGGCCATCAGTTCCGGCGGCGGCGTGAGCCGCACGAGCGACGTCGCGGTCGAATCGGTACCCAGCACACTGAAGGCCACGGCGCCCAGGATTGCGCCGAAGACGGCACCCGCCGCCGCTCCCACCGCCAGTCGCGCACGCCAGATCCGCGAGGCCGACGCGGGCGTCCTCACAGTGACGATCCGGCGGACGTTGGCATAGCGGATTAGTTTACGGCCATCCATCAGCACTTTTAGACAGCGACACCGACCGCCCAGGGCGGCCATGGCGCACCGATGTGAAGCTCTCCTGACGTGCGGAACATGAAACAGTTCGGATAACGTTTGTTATGTGCCCAGGTAAGTTGGTTATTCGCATGTGATG
>CAZOIX010000961.1:0-2127 GCA_964579685.1 uncultured Mycobacterium sp. | reverse complement strand
GAGATTGCTGCTTGTCATCGCGCGGGTGCTCGCGCTCGCGGCGCTGGTCGTATTCGTGCTGGGGTACAACAAGATCCGTTCCGCCGAGGTCCGCGTCGCCGAGGCGTTGTCCGGCATCGACGTCGAGCTGACGCGGCGGGCATCCCTGATACCGAGCCTGGTGCACACGGTGCAGAGTTTCGCCAGCCACGAGAAAGGCATCCTGGACCATGTCACCAACGCCAGGGCCGCGCTGACGTCGGCGACCAGCGGCAAGTCGGTGTCCCAACGCAGTGCCGCGGAGAAGGACCTGGACTCCGCGTTGGCGCCGCTGCTGGCGCTCGGGCAGAGCTATCCGCAGCTCAACTCGTCGAACAACTTCCTCAACCTGCAGGACAACCTGGCCGAGACCGAGAACAAGCTGGCGTTCGCTCGTCAGTACTACAACGACTCCGTGGCCACCCTGAACGGGTTGATCAGCACGATCCCGTGGATGTTCGTCGCCCCGCTGACCGGGGTGAGTGAACACGAGTACTACCAGACGCCTCGCTGAATCGGTCCGGTAGGCACTTCTAGACTGGCCCGGTGCGTCTCGTCTTCGCCGGCACCCCCGAACCCGCCGTGCCCTCACTCGCGCGACTTGTCGAATCGCCACACCACGACGTCGCTGCCGTGCTGACCCGCCCGGATGCCGCCTCTGGCCGGCGCGGCACACCGTCGCCGTCGCCGGTGGCGCGATTCGCGCTCGAGCACGACATCCCGGTGCTGCGGCCACCCAAGCCCAACTCCGACGAGTTCGTCACCGAACTGGCCGGATTGGCGCCCGAGTGCTGCGCCGTCGTCGCGTATGGCGCACTGCTGCGTGAGCGACTGCTCGCCGTGCCCGAACACGGCTGGGTCAACCTGCACTTCTCGCTGCTACCCGCCTGGCGCGGCGCGGCGCCGGTGCAGGCGGCCATCGCAGCGGGCGACGAGGTGACGGGCGCCACGACCTTTCAGATCGAACCTGCTCTGGACTCCGGACCCGTCTACGGGGTGGTCACCGAAACCATCCGGCCGACCGACACCGCCGGGGAATTGCTTGAGCGGCTGTCGATCTCCGGTGCGGCGCTGTTGACGACAACGCTCGACGGCATCGCCGACGGATCACTCACAGCCGTGCCGCAGCCGCCCGAGGGCGTCACGGTCGCGCCCAAGGTCACCGTCGAGGAGGCCCGGGTGCGGTGGGATCTGCCCGCCCATGTCGTCGAGCGACGGATCCGGGCTGTGACACCCAACCCGGGTGCATGGACCATGCTCGGCGACCTGCGTGTGAAACTCGGGCCGGTCACCGTCGACGAATCATCGGACACCCTGGCACCCGGCGAGATCCGGGTCGAGCGAAAGGATGTGCGCGTCGGCACCGGATCCGAGCCTGTGGCGCTCGGCGTCATCCAGGCCCCGGGAAAGAAGCCGATGAGCGCCGCCGATTGGGCACGCGGCGCCCGGCTGGACCCCACCGTGCGAGCCGAGTAGTCCGGTGCGACGCAAACAACTCGACCCGGCCCGTCGTGCCGCCTTCGACGTGCTGCGCGCGGTGTCGGAAAAGGATGCGTACGCCAACCTTGCGCTGCCCGCGTTGTTGCGCGACCGCGGAATCACCGGCCGTGACGCCGCATTCGCGACCGAACTCACCTATGGCGCCTGCCGTACCCGCGGGCTGCTCGATGCGATCATCGTTGCCGCAGCGGCGCGCTCGCCGGACAGGATCGATCCCGTGCTGCTGGATCTCCTGCGTCTGGGCACCTACCAGCTGATGCGCACCCGCGTCGAACAGCACGCCGCGGTGTCCACCACGGTGGAACAGGCGGGAATCGAATTCGATTCAGCACGGGCCGGTTTCGTCAATGCGGTACTGCGCACCATTGCCGCGCGCGACGAGAAGACCTGGGTGCAGGAGCTGGCTCCCGACGCCGCCACGGACCCCGTCGGCCACGCGGCCTTCGTCCATGCGCACCCCCGGTGGATCGCACAGGCCTTCGCCGACGCGCTCGGCTCAGATGCCGGGCAGCTGAACGCGTTGCTCGCCAGCGACGACGAGCGGCCGTTGGTTCATCTGGCCGCCCGGCCCGGGGTGCTGACCGCGGAGCAGCTGGCCGAGCAGGTGGC
>CAZOIX010000960.1:0-2128 GCA_964579685.1 uncultured Mycobacterium sp. | reverse complement strand
CGACGCCGAGGCCCTCGACCAACGCCTGGAGGCCATGGCCGCCGCGGTCTGCGCCAACGATCCGCGCACCGCCGAGCAGCGCCGCGCCGACGCCCTGGGGGTGCTAGCCCACGGTGGGGACCGACTGGTGTGCGGATGCGACGATCCGCAGTGCGCGGCCGCCGGCGTTCAACCCAGCGCAGTGATCGTGCACGTCGTCACCAACGAAGACTCCCTTTCCGATGACACCCCCGCCCAGTTCGACGGCCAACACCCACCCCTCGCCGACACACCGCTGCGCGAGAAGACGATCCTCGACGCGCTCACCGACCCACGCCCCCCGGTCGGGCCCGCACACACCCCGCCTGCGGCGATCCTGGGCGGTGGCATGCTGCCCGCCCCGCTGCTGGCCGCCAAGATCGCCAGCACCGCCACGATCGTGCCGATCGTCCACCCCGGCGACACACCTCCCGAGCCCCGTTACATCCCTTCGGCGGTGCTGGCGTGGTTCGTGCGCTGCCGCGATATGACCTGTCGGTTCCCTGGTTGCGATCACCCCGCCACCCACTGCGATATCGACCACACCATCGCCTACCCGCACGGGCCGACCCAGGCGGCCAACCTCAAGTGTTTATGCCGAAAACACCACCTGCTCAAGACCTTCTGGGGCTGGCGCGACGAGCAGCAGCCCGACGGCACCGTTGAATGGACCAGCCCGCAGGGCCAGACCTACGCCACCCACCCCGGCAGCAGAACACTGTTCCCCACCCTGTGTCGCCCCACCGCACCCGTCGTGAAAGTCGGTGTACCGACGTCGGATCCCAACCGCACCCTCAAGATGCCGCGCCGCAAGCAAACCCGCGAGCAGAACCGCGCCGCCGTTATCAACGAGGAACGGCGGAACAACGAACTGCTGCTGGCCGGACGGATCGGCGAACGGAACAAGCCCCCGCCCTTCTGACCCGCACTAGTCCTGTCGGGCTGGCCCGCGGTCGCTCTCGCCGTCCCGATAGCCGGCGTCATAGTCGGCGCTGTGCCTCGCTGATTCGGATGCGTGGGACCTGCGCCACGGATCGGCGGGGCATTGGCGGGACGTCGTGTCTCCTCCGCGCTTCGTCACATCTGATTCAGACGAGCACTCCGCTCCGGCGGTTCCCGCGTGTGTGGTCAAATGGCCCTCATGGCAGACAAGGGTGTTGGTAAGACCGCCCCCCGCAGCGGGCGGGAGCGGATCCAGAAACTGGCACAGGCTGCCCTGAACGCCGACGTCACGGTCGAGCAGGTCGACACCATCCTCGAGGGGCTGAGTGAGACGCTCGTCGACCTCGACAATTCGACGTCGAACCTCGACGCGACGCTGGAACGCTTCAACGACACGATCAGTCGGATCAACGAACTCGCGCCCCGTCTGATCGCCGTGGTAGACCGCCTCGAAGGCATCGTCGAGCGGGTAGAGCGCATCGTCGGAATCGGCGAATCCGTCATCTCGCCTTTGGCCGCGACAGAACAGGCGGTCCGCGGCGCGGTCAACAGGGTGCGCAAGACCACCGGTCTCTAGTGCCCGCTCAGCGCCCGGTACCGGAACCCCGTGTCGCCGAGGGGGTCGGTCTTCCGTGGCACGTACCGGTCGACGATGCCGTCGGCGCGATCGCCGTGGCTCGCGCCCGGTACGGCGACACGTTCGCCGTGCACAGCGGCGACGAGGACTACCTGTTCACGTTCACCCCGGCTGGTGTCGAAGCGTTCTACCGGCTACCCGAGGAGAAAGCGAGCAAGGGCGTCGCCGACTACCTCATGCTGCGGCGAAAGCTTCCCGACGACATCTTCGACGGCAGGCGCATATTGCCGACGTCGTTGTTTCGTCGCGACGACGTCGTCTCGTACCTCGCCAACCTGGACCAGGCGCTGAACCAGACGGTGGTCGAGTTGGGGACCGAAGGAACGGTCGATCTGTTCGCTCTCACCCGCCGCCTCGGGCATCGGATGGGCCTGGCGTCCTGGGCGGGACCTGGATCGGCGGAAGGGGATTCGTTCGAGCGATTGGTCTCCGCATTCGAAAGCCTGGACGGTTCGGACGCATTCGTGCATCCCGACGCGATGGCGGCCGTCGCGGCGTCGAGCAAAAAAGCCGAGCGAACCGCGCTCGACG
>CAZOIX010000959.1:0-2129 GCA_964579685.1 uncultured Mycobacterium sp. | reverse complement strand
CGGGCGCACCGAGTTGGCAGGCCTTCTCGCCGCGGGGGAGGTGGCACGTACCGGGATGCATGGCGCGAACCGGTTGGCCTCCAACAGCCTGCTCGAAGGCCTGGTGGTCGGCGGCCGAGCCGGAAAGGCCGCCGCCACACACGCTGTGGACGCCGGGTTGGCGACCGCTGCGCCTCCCGAGCCCGCGGTGCGGCGTGCGCTGCCGCGGGGGGATCTGCAGCGCGCGATGGCGCGGCACGCCTCGGTCGTTCGGGACGATGTCGGTCTGCGCACGCTGTCGCAGACACTCGAAGCTATGACTGCGCGAAGGCTCAACTCGCGCAAGGATTTCGAAGACGTTGCACTGACCACAGTGGCGGGCGCCGTCATGACGGCCGCGTCGGCGCGCACCGAAACACGAGGCTGCCATCATCGCGCCGACTATCCGGACACCGACGCGGCGATGGCGCGCAGCCTGGTCCCCGCGGTGGCGTGTGCCTGATGGAACTCAGTGCCGATGAGCTGACCGAAGCTCGGCGAGTGATCACCCGCGCCCTCGAGGAGGACCTGCGGTACGGGCCCGATGTGACGACACTGGCGACAGTCGGTGCAGACGCGACGACTACAGCGTCGATGGTCGTCCGAGCGCCGGGCGTCATCGCCGGTGTGGACATCGCATTGCTGGTACTCGACGAGGTTCTCGGCACTGGCGGATACGTCGTCAAACACCGCATCGACGACGGCGAGCGACTGGACGCCGGTGGATTAGTGCTCGCCGTCGAGGCGCCGACGCGGGGCTTGCTGACGGCCGAACGGACCATGCTCAACCTGGTGTGCCACCTGTCCGGCATCGCGACGATCACCGCCGCGTGGGTCGCCGCGGTCGAGGGCACCTCGGCCAAGATCCGGGATACCCGCAAGACTCTGCCCGGACTGCGCGCTCTACAGAAATACGCGGTGCGCACCGGCGGTGGCGTCAATCACAGGATGGGATTGGGCGATGCGGTGCTGATCAAGGACAACCATGTCGCCGCGGCGGGCTCCGTCGTCGCTGCGTTGCAGGCCGTGCGCGCGGCCGCGCCTGACCTCCCGTGCGAAGTCGAAGTCGACTCCTTGGAGCAGCTCGACGAGGTGCTCGGCGAGAATCTGGGGGATGAGGCACTGGTGTTGTTGGACAACTTCCCGATCTGGCAGACGCAGATCGCGGTGCAACGTCGCGATTCCCGTTCGCCGGCAACGAAACTGGAGTCCTCCGGCGGGCTGTCGCTGGACACCGCGGCGGAGTACGCGGGGACAGGCGTCGACTACCTGGCCGTCGGGGCGCTGACCCACTCGGTGACGGTGCTCGACATCGGCCTGGATCTGTAAGGCCGATCGTGAACCTCGAACCCCGGCGGTCCGGGCTGCTCGCCGTCATCGGTCTTGTCGTGGCGGTCATTTCGCTCGGCCTGGCCTGCTGGGCGCTGTTGCGGCCTGCGCAGTCCACGACGACGTACGAGCCGCAACAGATCGCCGACGCCAAGGCCAAGGCATGTGCCGCCGTTGACGTCGTGCGGCGCGGCGTCTCGCTCAATACCAACCTCATGCCGGCGGGCGGGTCAGGAGACGTCACCGGCGCCCAGGCCGTCGCCGCCAACGCGCGGTTGTCGCTCTACGACGGCGGGCAGTACCTGATGGCGCGGCTGGACCCGGCGACCCCGGACCTGCTGGCCGAGAAGGTCCGGGATTTCGCGAACAATCTCATGGATATCGGCGCCAATGCGACAGCGGGCATCCCGAACAACGATCCTGCGCAGGCCGAGCGGCTGGAAACCGCCGACCGCGCGAACACCGCGCTCGCCGAGTTGTGCAAGTGACTATCGGCTGAGCAGCCTGCGCGCACCCACCTTGGCGGCGTCGAGCGCAGCGCCGTCGCCGGCGATGCGCGACAGGATCAACGCTCCTTCGAGGAGCGCGATGACGGCGAGCGACGTCTCACCGGATTCGGCTTCGGTCCACCCGTCAGCGCGCAGTCGGTCCGCGATGGCCGTGCGCCAGGCGCGAAACGCCCGAGCCGACGCTTCGCGTACCACCGGACTGGCGTTCACCGATTCGGTCGCGATCGGTTCGATCGGGCACCCATCGCGCCGATCCACGGCAAGTCCCGAGGA
>CAZOIX010000958.1:0-2138 GCA_964579685.1 uncultured Mycobacterium sp. | reverse complement strand
TCTGCCAGAACGGCGAGGCCCACCGCTGCGCGACGTAGTTGAAGTCGATGCGGTACACCCCGCCGTCCCAGATCAGCATGATGAACAGATGGCCGAGCGCCAGGAACACCAGCGCGACGCCGGAGAACCGCATGAAGAGCCAGGCGTACTTCTCGAAGTAGGGGATGCCCCGCGGACGCCGTGGTGCACGGGGATGATCGAGGCTGGCCGGGCGATCGTGCTCCTTCTCCATCACCGGGGCGATACGGCCCTCCTTGTGGTGAGGCGTCCAGGCTCCTCCCGGCCCGGTCACAGGAACCGCTCCACCATGTGCATGCCGATCATGCCGAGCGCCGGGATGAAGACCGCCAGGAAGACACCGATGACGATCCACAACATGGTCCGTTGATGGCGGGGGCCGTGCTGCCAGAAGTCGATGAGGATCACCCGGATGCCGTTGAGGGCGTGATACAGCACGGCGACCACCAGGCCGATCTCCATCAGGCCGACGATCGGCGTCTTGTAGGTCTCGATGACTTCGTTGTAGGCCTGCGGGCTTACCCGCACCAGCGCGGTGTCCAGCACGTGTACGAAGAGGAAGAAGAAGATGGTCGCCCCGGTGATGCGGTGCAGCACCCAGGACCACATCGCGGGGTCACCGCGGTACAGGGTGCGTCGGCGCGCCCTTGCGGGTCGCGGAGCAGGCACCGCCGTGCTCCCGGTCGACTGTGCGGCAGTCTGAGTACTCATCTGGCCTCCAACGCCTTCGGTGGACGCTCGGGGCGGGGGTCCTGCAGGCTCCCAATCAGACCCGGTCGTGGACCACTGCCCCAAACCTCGGGGCGACTCTAATCCCAGTTGTACTGCTAAACGAACTACCGTTTAGCCCAGGGCGCACGCAAAACGGAGAAAATTAGGGTTACCTTCCTCACGTGTCCGATGGCGCGAGGGAAGTTTCGGAATGCATTCAGACTCGAACCGACGAGGGGGACATGACATCCGACATCGACTGGAAAATGTTGCGGCACAGGGCAACTGAAGCCACGGCATATGCCTACGCCCCTTATTCGGGCTTCCCGGTCGGGGCGGCCGCGCTGGTGGATGACCACCGGATCGTCTCCGGGTGCAATGTGGAGAATGTCTCATATGGCCTAGGTCTCTGTGCCGAGTGTTCAGTGGTCTGCGCCCTGCATTCCGGTGGTGGCGGCAGGCTGATCGCATTGTCATGTGTCGACGCCGCCGGGGACGTGTTGATGCCATGCGGGCGCTGCAGGCAGGTGCTTCTGGAGCACGGCGGCCCGGAACTCCTGATCGACCATCCGATGGGTCCGCGCACGCTGGGGGAGCTGCTGCCCGACGCCTTCGGCCCGCAGGACCTCGCCCGCCGTGAGGTGCCACACGAAGAAGTGCCGTAATCCCGTGATGCAGTTCACATTCGACGCACCAACCATCATCCGGACCAAGCGCGACGGCGGTGTGCTGTCCGATGCGGCGATCGACTGGGTGATCGATGCGTACACCCACGGCCACGTGGCCGAAGCGCAGATGTCAGCCCTGCTGATGGCTATTTTCCTGCGTGGGATGACCAGGCCCGAGATCGCGCGCTGGACGACGGCCATGGTGGCCTCCGGTGAGCGGATGGACTTCACCGACCTGCGTCGCGATGGAAAGCCGCTGGCCCTGGTGGACAAGCACTCCACGGGTGGAGTCGGCGACGAGATCACCATCCCGTTGGTTCCGGTCGTGATGGCCTGCGGCGGGGCGGTGCCGCAGGCGGCCGGCCGCGGACTCGGCCACACCGGAGGCACACTCGACAAGCTGGAATCGATCCCGGGCTTCACTGCCGAATTATCGAAAGCTCGCATCCGGCAACAACTTTGCGACATCGGCGCCGCCATCTTCGCCGCGGGGGAGCTGGCGCCTGCGGATCGGAAGATCTATGCGCTGCGAGACATCACGGGCACCACCGAGTCGCTGCCGCTGATCGCGAGTTCGGTGATGAGCAAGAAGATCGCCGAGGGGACTGAGGCTCTGGTGCTCGATTGCAAGGTGGGCTCCGGCGCCTTCCTGGCCACCGAGGCCGAGTCCCGCGAGCTGGCCCGCACCATGGTCGAGCTCGGCACCGAGGCCGGCTTGGTGACACGCGCTCTGCTGACGGA
>CAZOIX010000957.1:0-2141 GCA_964579685.1 uncultured Mycobacterium sp. | reverse complement strand
CGTAACCGCCTTGTTACCGGGAGTCGGGCCTTCATCCGGCGCGACCCCGGTGATCGTGGGCTCGGGCATCACGCCGGTTGCGTAAATGCTGTAGCTGAAGGAGGGCGTTGCGGGATCGTCGCTCTCAATCGTGATCGTCGTGGTCACGCGGCCGCCGGTCTCCGGGGTAAAACCGATCTCGAACTCGCAGGAACCACGCGGAGCGATCGTCCTTGAGGACGCGCTCTGCATCGTGAACCCGGCGGCGGGCGTCACCGTAATGGCCGAGACGGTGAGATCGGCATCTCCCTCGTTGAAGATCAGGAAGCGACGCGATGCCGAGGAGCCGACGATCACCTGCCCGAAATCGGTCCCCGCTGTCGCCGATGTCGCACCATTGGCGATCGGCTGGACACCATCGCTGGTCGAATACACTCCGATCGTCGCCGGCCCAGCGCGGGTTACTGCCACGGTATATTGCCGCGTACTGCCATCGGCGGCAGTCACCACCACAGCAATCGACGTCGTCCCGAGCGACAGGGCTACCGGCGCACTCGCGGTGCCCGAGACAACCGGATTGCCAGCGACGGTAATCGTCGAACCGGCGTCCGACGCGGTCGGACTGAGCGTGATCGAAGCGATCGCGTTGCCCACCGTCACTGCGTAATCAGTCTGTGCGGGCTCGAAGGCCGGCGTCAGCGTGCCCTCGCTTACCGTGAGGCCCGACAGTGCCGCATCTGCCGAAAGGTAACGATAGGCGTCGGTGGCGGTCGCTGCGCCGCCCGGCGAGGTGACGACGACATCGGCAGCGCCCACTGCATGCGCCGGGGTCGTCGCGTCGATCCGCGTGTCGCTGACCACGGTAAACGCGTCTGCGTCCACCCCTGCGAAGGTGACGCTGCTTACGGTGAGGAAGCCCGTGCCGGTGATCGCGACACTCGTTCCGCCGGAGGTCGGGCCCTGGTCGGGCGTGACATCCGTGATCGTGGGAAGCGGCGCTGCGGCCCTAGCGTACAGCATGTAGGTGAAGGAGGGTGTGGCAGGATCATTGCTCGAAACGGCGATCGTCGCGGTGAAACTTCCCGCAGTCTCCGGCGCGAAACGGATGTCGAATTCGTAGGTCCCGCCCGGTGCGATCGTCCGCGAAGACGCGGCCTGCACGACAAATCCCGCCCCCGGGGTCGCGGTGACACCCGAGATCACCAGATCGGCATTTCCGCCATTGCTGATCAGGAACCTGCGCGAGGCAGAGGAGCCGACCATCACCTGACCGTAATCGGTCCCCGACGTGGCCGAGGTCGAGCCGTCTGTGAGCGGCTGGACACCACCGACGGTCGAATAGACGCCGATCGTCGGCGGCGCGGCGCGCGTCACCGCCACGGTGTAGCTGCGGGTGGCACCGTTCTCTGCCCTCACCACCACCGCAATCGAGTTCGTGCCCATATTCAAGGTGACCGGCGCGCTGGCACTGCCCGAGGCAACCGGATTGCCCGCCACCGTAACCGTCGCCCCGGCATCGGAGACGGTGGGGGTTATGCGGATGGAATCGACCGCAGTGCCGACCGCTACCGAGTAGCTGGTCTGGGCTGCATCGAAAGCTGGCGACAGAGTTCCCTCGCTCACCGCCAGACCCGACAGCGTCGCATCGCTCGATGCTGCGCGGGTCACGGTGATGGTGTATTGCAGCGTAGTGCCATCCGCCGCCGTGACGACAACCGGGATCGGGTTGCTGCCGGCGGACAGCGATACCGGCGCACTCGCACTGCCAGAGGCGACCGCATTGCCAGCCACGCTGATCGTGGCCCCGGCATCCGCAGCGGTCGGAGTCACTGTGATCGAAGCGACCGAACTGCCGACGTCCGCAAGATAATTCGTGTTGAACGGACTGAAGGCGGGCTGAAGCGCTCCCTCGCTCAGCGTCAGGGCAGAGAGTGTGGCATCGCTCGACGCCACTCGCGTCACTGCCACGCTGTATTGCCGTGTCGTGCCATCGGCAGCGGTTACCACCACCGCGATCGGGGTGGTGCCGACCGGCAGGGCGACAGGCGCGCTCGCCCTGCCCGAAGCGACCGCACTGCCCGCGACCGTCACGCGCGCTCCGGCATCGGAAACCCTCGGCGTCCGCGTGAGCGTGGAGACCCCGTGGCCGACCGCACCCTCGT
>CAZOIX010000956.1:0-2141 GCA_964579685.1 uncultured Mycobacterium sp. | reverse complement strand
GCCTTCGTCGGCGAAGTGCTCGACCGTCCAGCCGCGCCGGTCGGCTTCGGTGTCGATCGCGTCGCGTTGTGCGCCAAGGCCGTATCCGTCGGTGGCCTGCTCTTCGGTGCTGACTCGGGTGTAGGCGAGCATGTGCAGCGCGGAATTACCTGATCGCTGCCCATTTCTGCGTGTGTCTGGCATCTGTTGTCTCACTTTCGATTTCGAGGCGAAAAGCGTTGACGTTCGTCTAAGCTCTACTCCAGCGAACCTCGAATGGCAACATTCACGCAGGCCAGACGCATAATCATGCATTGTCTGGTTACCGCCTCCGCCGCTTCCTCTTGCCGTACACGCCCGCCGCGCGGTTGACCCTGGCAGCTTCCTCGATCGCGTCCATGCCGGTGTAGTACTGCGGCTCTGCGGGCAATGGCGCACGGTCGGGCCGGGGCGATGGCCGCTTGCGCGGTGTTCGTTCGTCAGCGGCCAAATCAGCCCCATCTTCGGGGTCATCGACGACCTCTGCGTCAATGGGCTCGTCGGCCGGGCGCTCGATCGCAGGTAACCCGCGACGGGCGCGGGACTCGTCGCGCGATATGCCGCGTGCGACGCCGCGCATGTTGGCTAGCAGTCGTTCGTATGGCTTTAGCGTGTGCTCGACTTCGACCGTGCTCTTCCCAGTCAGGCCAACGCGATCGAGGGCGTCGCGGATCGCGCCGAGTTGCACCGCCTCAGACTCCGCGCTCGACGCTAGGGACAACAATTCGCGGGCGAGCATGTCCGCTGCCTCGTCGAGTCGTTGTCGCGCTTTGCGTTTGACTTGAGGCGCTTGCGATCTCTTGTCGCCAGGGAACACCTCGTCGAGGAACTGCTTCCAACGCGGACACTCCGCCCGCCGGTTGTACTCGAACGGCAACACGTAGACGTTGAAGTAATCGGCGCTGTGCCGCAGCAGCTTGCGGTCAGCTACGCGCAGCAATCCGTTCTGGCAGGGGATGACGGGTTCGTCTCGTCCGTCGAGCCAGCCTGGCGGATCTACACCCGCGTCGGCTAGGCCGTAGGCGGCTTCGACGACGCCCTTAATCCTGTTCGGGTTCGGCAGCCACGGTGCGGATTTGTCATCACCAGTCGCGTACCGCGCATGCTCCAACATGTCGTAGAGCTTTTTCTTGAGGTCTCGCTCGGACAACAGCCGATAGTGCGTACTGGCCGTGCGCTCGTACCACATTCCATTGTGGTTAAGGAGGGGTCGGCCTTCTTTGCGAGTCGCCGCGATCGCACGTCGGGCGGTTGCGCGGCAGTCCTTCCAGTTCGGCCACAATGTCCCGACATCATCACAGCGCGTGGCTTGTTCGTCGGTGTCATCGCTATCAGCCCGGATCCGGATCACGTTGCCAAACTGCTTTCGGACAGTCTTCACTGTGCTTTCTCCATCTGCTTCGTGTAGTTGGTGCGGGCTCGCCGGGTGTCGGCGTCGGTCTGCTGTGCCTTCGTAGCCGCCCACCGCGCCGCTCTCCAGAGCTCATCGCGACCCGGCCGCGCGCGCCGGGTGTGCCGTGCGGCCGTCGGGGTCTGCTCGAACGACCGGCGGAACGATGCGCCGAGTGCGTCGAGGGCGTGCTGTGCGGGATAGAACCCGGCGGCGGCTTCCTCGAAAGCCCAGGGCAGGCATGCAACGAGGGCGTCGTGTCGGGACATGCCGTCGTTGACCTTGCCGTCGTAGTACGCCAGGACAGCGCCGAGTTTGGCGGTGTTGTCGCAGTCCTCGTGCGTAGCGAGGAAGTCGTTGAGTTCGGCATCGCTTATCGGGTCAAGGTCGTCGGCGCTACCAGCATCAGACAGGCACGCGCGCAACACACGCGGTATCGGGGTTACTTCGCCGACCCGGAACCACTCGTACCGACCGCCGTCGGCGTGCGGTGTCGGTGCGGCGATGATGACGCCGTTGCGGCCCCGGACCTCACCCCACCGACGGAACGCACCCGCGCCGTTGCCGTAGCGTGCGGCTCGCCGTGTGCTGTAGACGTAGTGCCCGCGATGCCCCTTGCGACGGGTGTGCTGTATCGCTGCCGCTCGGCGAAGTGCTCTGGCAATGTCTGGCCGGCCATCGCGTGCGACCTGGCCCAGACTGTGTTCGTCGAAATCGAACACAACAGCCCCAG
>CAZOIX010000955.1:0-2142 GCA_964579685.1 uncultured Mycobacterium sp. | reverse complement strand
CTGGACGCCGTTCGTCGCGCCGAACGCCACCGCGGGCACCTCGCTGGTGACCGGAACGGTCGCCGTGCTGGCGACCACACTGGTGGCGGCCGCCGGGGTGGCCGGCCTGGCCATGCGGTCCATGCCGGTCCGCGGACGGCTCGTCACCATCCTGCTCGTCGGGATCGCGGTGCTGGCTCTCGGATATTCCGGTGGTCTGGGATCGCCTGTGGCCCTACAGGTTCAAGCATTCCTCGATGCCGACGGCACGCCGCTACGCAACATCCACAAACTCGAACCGCTGTTACGGCTGCCGATCACGTTGGGTCTGGCGCACCTGTTGGGCCGCATACCGCTGCCGGGAAGCGCACCGCGACGGGTCTGGCGAGACGCGTTCGCCCACCCGGAACGTGACAAACGGGTGGCCGTCGGCATCGTCGTGCTGGTCGCGCTCACGGCGGCGACGTCGTTGGCCTGGACGGGCCGGCTCACTCCGCCGGGCGCGTTCGATGCGATCCCACAGTACTGGCATGACGCCGCGGACTGGCTCGACGACCACAACGACTCCGGACGTGTGCTGGTGGCGCCGGGCGCCCCGTTCGCCACCCAGGTCTGGGGCAGCACCCACGATGAACCGCTGCAGGTCCTCGGCGACAGCGCGTGGGGTGTGCGCGACTCGATCCCGTTGACCCCGCCGGAAACCATCAGGGCACTGGACTCGGTACAGCGTCTGTTCGCCGCGGGCCGGCCCTCCGCGGGACTCGCCGATACCCTTGCCCGGCAGGGAATCTCGTATGTCGTGGTGCGCAATGACCTGGATCCCGAGACGTCGCGATCGGCACGACCGGTGCTGGTGCACCGCGCGATCGACGGTTCGCCCGGCTTGGAGCGGGTGGCCCAGTTCGGCGACCCGGTCGGTCCAGGCACGCTACCCGGATTCATCACCGACAGTGGGCTTCGGCCGCGCTATCCCGCCGTGGAGATCTACCGGGTGCACGGCGCCGCGCCGGTGACGCCCCACCTGGTCGACACCGACGCCATGGCACGTGTCGACGGGGCACCCGAGGTGCTGCTGCGACTCGACGAACGTCGCCGCCTGCTCGGGCAGCCGCCGTTGGGCCCGATGCTGCTGACCTCCGACGCGCAGGCGGCGGGGCTATCCGTACCCGCGGGCACCGGGGTCATCGTGACCGACACTCCGCTGGCGCGCGAAACCGATTACGGCCGTGTCGACGACCACTCATCGGCCATCCGGTCACCCGACGATCCGCGGAACACGTTCAACCGCGTGATGGACTATCCGACTCCGGGGGCCGAAACGGTCTACGGGCAATGGTCGGGAGGACGCGTCTCGGTGTCGAGTTCGGCCGCGGATTCCACGGCGCTACCCAACGTGGCGGCCGCGAGTGGGCCGGCCGCCGCCATCGACTCCGACGCCTCGACGAGCTGGGTGTCCAACTCCCTGCAGTTGGCGATCGGCCAGTGGCTTCAGGTCGATTTCGACCACCCCGTCACCAACGCCACCATCACCATCACACCGAGCGCGACCGCCGTCGGCGCGCAGGTCCGCCGCATCGAGATCGCCACCGTCAACGGCACCAGCACCATGCGCTTCGACGAGGCGGGTGAACCGTTGACCGTCGCGCTGCCCTACGGGGAGTCGCCGTGGGTGCGGATCACCGCGGTGGCCACCGACGACGGATCGCCGGGTGTTCAGTTCGGCATCACCGACTTCGCCGTCACTCAATATGACGCCAACGGATTCGCCCACCCCGTCGCGCTGCGCCACACCGTCGCCGTTCCCGGACCTCCTCCGAATATCGCTGTCGCCCAATGGGATCTGGGATCCGAGCTGCTGGGTAGATCCGGATGCGCGCGGAGTCCGGACGGGATCCGCTGTGCCGCGGCGATGGCGCTGTCGCCAGAGGAGCCGGTGAACCTGAGCCGCACGCTGACAGTGCCGGAGCCGATCGCTGTGACACCGACCGTCTGGGTGCGCGCCCGTCAGGGGCCCACGCTCGCCGATCTGGTCAGCGCCCCCGGCAGTGCGCGGGCGACCGGGGACGCCGACCCGATCGACATCCTTGGTTCGGCCTACGCCGCCGCCGACGGCGACCCGGAGACGGCGTGGACCGCGCGACAGAACGTCGTACAGCACCGGAC
>CAZOIX010000954.1:0-2143 GCA_964579685.1 uncultured Mycobacterium sp. | reverse complement strand
GCTTTGAGCACACCCGACGCCGCCAGGTACGACGAGGCTGCGGCGGACAGCAGGAGTAGCGCGCTGCTCGCCTGGAAGGCGACGAACAGCGGGCTACCCCCTGTCGCGTGCCGCGCCACCTCGGCGATCAGCGTGGAGTCGGCAGGAACGAAGTCGGTGCCGAGGTAGACGGCGAGCATCGAAAAGGCGATGGTCAGCGTTCCCACGATCCCGACCATCAGCCACAGGGTCAGCCGCCCGAGTCGTCGCCGCTCCCGGTCGTCGAGTTGTGGCAGCTGGGCGATCGCGTTCGACGGCGCCTCGACTCCGGTGGCCAGCGCCATCCCGAGCGGGATGGCAAGCAGCGCGGGACCCAGCCCGGCACCCGCGATCAGTGGTGTTGTGCCGACCGGAGCCTGGCCCGCGGCGTCGGCAGAACCGGGAGCGCCGAGGACGCCCGACGCGATCACGCAGATCGACAACGCGATGAACGCCACGGTGGCGGCAGCGAAGACAACCCGCCCCAGTTGGCCCAGCAAGACGGTGCCTGCCACCAGAACGACGAGGACGAGACCGATGGGGGTCCGGAACCGCTCCAGTTCCGGCAGATACGCGATGAGCGCCGATGCTCCGGCGGCGCAACTGACCGCCACCGTGAGCGTGAAGTCGATCAGCAACGCGCCAAGGGGGATGAACGCCCACCCTTCACCAAAGGCATGGGCAACCCCCTCCGGCCCGCCGCCGCCGCTGGGAAATCGGCCGATGAGATCGTGGTAGGTCGCCGAGATGATGGCGATGATCGCGATGACGGCCGCCATGGTGAGGACGAGGCTGCTGAGATCACCGTGCAGGGATCTCAGTGCGGCCTCGATCGCGTAAGCGACCGATGAGACAGGATCGGCCATCACGGTCAAGGCGAAGGCGAAGGTCAGCATCGTGCGGCTCCGCCTCACGGGCACGATCCTAGGTCAGCGGGGCGTCTCAGTCCCGCTAGACGTCGATCTCGCCACTCGCCTCGTGTCGAGTCACACCGTTAACACCGTCCGAACGGGACCACTTGTTTGTACTGTGGAACCATCCGCAGAACCGACGATGGGCGGCGACATGGCGTTGACCGAATATCCGGCAGGCACAACATTTCCCGGCCGAATCGGTCGAACAATCGGCGAATCGGACCCGGCGTGGCCGAAACCGAACCGGGCCCAGGCCGGGGCAGCGAACGTGGTGTTCGTCGTGCTCGACGACACGGGCTACGGCCAGTTCGGTTGCTATGGCTCACCGATCAGCACGCCGAACCTGGACCGGTTGGCGACCAACGGCCTGCTCTACACGAACATGCACACCACCGCGCTGTGCTCGCCGTCCCGGTCCTGCATGCTGACGGGTCGAAACCACCACTCCAACGGCATGGCATGCATCACGGAAGGGTCCACGGGATTCCCGGGTTCCAACGGTGCGATCCCGTTCGAGAACGGGTTCCTCTCCGAGATGCTCCTGCAGCACGGCTATGCGACCTACTGCGTCGGGAAGTGGCACCTGACCCCGGCCGAGCAGATCAGCGCAGCGGGTCCGTATGACCGTTGGCCGCTGGGACGCGGGTTCGAGCGGTACTACGGCTTCCTGGGCGGTGACACGCATCAGTACTATCCCGACCTGGTTTTCGACAACCATCAGGTCGAGCCGCCGAAGACGCCCGAGCAGGGGTACCACCTGAGCGAAGACCTCGCGGATCGGGCGATCAGTTTCATCGCCGATCTGAAGCAGGTGGCGCCCGACAAGCCCTTCTTCTTGTACTTCGCCACCGGCGCCAACCATGCCCCGCACCAGGCTCCTCCGGAGTGGGTGGAGAAGTATCGCGGAAAGTTCGACGACGGGTGGGACGCCTATCGGGAGAAGGTTTTCGCCCGGCAGAAGGAGTTGGGAATCTTCGCCGATGACGTCGAGTTGTCGCGCCATGATCCCGATGTCGCGCGGTGGGACGATCTCAGCGCCGACGAGCGTCGTCTCTACGCGCGGATGATGGAGGTGTTCGCCGGGTATTTCGAGCACGTCGACCATCAGATCGGCCGATTGATCGACTACCTGGAGAGCACCGGCCAGCTCGACAACACATTGGTGATGCTTGTCTCCGACAACGGCGCGAGCGCCGAGGGCGGTCCACACG
>CAZOIX010000953.1:0-2143 GCA_964579685.1 uncultured Mycobacterium sp. | reverse complement strand
GACACGGATCCGTACGCAGGAGCGTGACGGCTATTCGGCCGTGCAGCTGGCGTACGGCGAGATCAGCCCACGCAAGGTGAACAAGCCTGTGACGGGCCAGTACTCGGCTGCCGGCGTGAACCCGCGCCGTCACCTCGCAGAGCTTCGGCTCGACGACGAGGCCGCGGCCGCAGAGTACGAGCTCGGCCAGGAGCTGACCGCCGAGATCTTCGCCGATGGCGCCTACGTCGATGTGACGGGTACCTCCAAGGGTAAGGGCTTCGCCGGCACCATGAAGCGGCACGGCTTCAGCGGCCAGGGCGCCAGCCACGGCGCCCAGGCGGTGCACCGCCGCCCCGGCTCCATCGGCGGATGTGCGACTCCGGGCCGCGTGTTCAAGGGCACGCGCATGTCGGGCCGCATGGGCAGCGACCGCGTGACGACTCAGAACCTGTTGGTGCACAAGGTCGATGCCGAAAACGGCGTGCTGTTGATCAAGGGCGCCATCCCCGGCCGCAACGGCGGACTGGTGATGGTGCGCAGCGCAATCAAGCGAGGCGAGAAGTAATGGCTTCCAACACACTCAAGATCGACGTCCACACCCCGGCGGGTAAGAAGGACGGCTCCGTGGAGCTGCCCGCCGAGCTGTTCGACGTCGAGGCCAACATCGCGTTGATGCATCAGGTTGTCGAGGCGCAGTTGGCGGCCAAGCGTCAGGGCACGCATGCGACCAAGACCCGCGGCGAGGTGCGCGGTGGCGGCAAGAAGCCGTACCGGCAGAAGGGCACCGGCCGCGCCCGTCAGGGTTCCACGCGCGCACCGCAGTTCACCGGCGGTGGCGTCGTGCACGGTCCGCAGCCGCGTGACTACAGCCAGCGGACACCGAAGAAGATGATTGCCGCCGCCCTGCGCGGTGCGCTGTCGGATCGGGCCCGCAACGGCCGCATCCATGCGGTGACGGAGCTGGTCGAGGGGCAGACCCCGTCGACCAAGAGCGCCAAGACGTTCTTGGCCACCCTGACCGAGAACAAGCAGGTGCTGATCGTGATCGGTCGCACCGATGAGACGGGCGCCAAGAGCGTGCGCAATCTGCCCGGCGTGCATGTGCTTTCGCCGGACCAGTTGAACACCTACGACGTGTTGAAGGCCGACGACGTGGTGTTCAGCGTCGAGGCGCTGGATGCCTACATCTCAGCTCACACGAAATCCGACGAGGAGGTGTCGGCCTGATGGCGACCGTCACTGATCCACGCGACATCATCTTGGCGCCGGTGATCTCCGAGAAGTCCTATGGGCTCATCGAGGACAACGTGTACACGTTCGTCGTGCACCCGGATTCGAACAAGACACAGATCAAAATCGCGATCGAGCAGATCTTCAAGGTCAAGGTCGACTCGGTCAACACGCTGAACCGGCAGGGCAAGCGCAAGCGCACCCGCGCCGGCTACGGCAAGCGCAAGGACACCAAGCGCGCCATCGTCACGCTGGCCGCGGGCAGCAAGCCCATCGACCTGTTCGGAGCACCGGCCTAGCCGGCGACGGAGAGAGACTTAGAGAAACATGGGAATTCGCAAGTACAAGCCGACGACCCCGGGTCGTCGCGGTGCCAGCGTCTCCGATTTCGCCGAGATCACTCGCGACCATCCGGAGAAGTCGCTGGTTCGCCCGCTGCACGGTAAGGGCGGCCGCAACGCGCACGGTCGGATCACCACGCGTCACAAGGGCGGCGGGCACAAGCGCGCCTACCGCGTGATCGACTTCCGTCGCAACGACAAGGACGGCGTCAACGCCAAGGTCGCGCACATCGAGTACGACCCGAACCGCACCGCCAACATCGCACTGCTGCATTTCCTTGACGGCGAGAAGCGCTACATCATTGCGCCGCAGGGACTGTCGCAGGGCGACGTCGTGGAGTCCGGGGCCAACGCCGACATCAAACCGGGCAACAACCTGCCGCTGCGCAACATCCCGGCGGGCACGCTCGTCCACGCGGTGGAGCTGCGTCCCGGTGGCGGTGCCAAGCTGGCACGGTCGGCCGGTTCCAGCATCCAGCTGCTCGGTAAGGAAGGCACTTACGCGTCGCTGCGTATGCCGTCCGGCGAAATCCGTCGCGTCGACGTGCGCTGCCGCGCCACCGTCGGTGAGGTCGGCAACGCCGAGCAGG
>CAZOIX010000952.1:0-2143 GCA_964579685.1 uncultured Mycobacterium sp. | reverse complement strand
ACGTTGGGTCGCTCGGCGGCGGCCTGTCGGGTCCGCCCGAACCACCCGTGCCGTCCGGTTCATCGTCGTCTGTGTCGTCGTCGAGCCACGCCGCGAGGCGAAGGTGGTCCTCACGCGGCAGCGGCCCGAGCAGCATCTGCCCACTCATCCCGAGATGGACGACCAG
This sequence comes from uncultured Mycobacterium sp., assembly GCA_964579685.1. GTDB lineage: Bacteria > Actinomycetota > Actinomycetes > Mycobacteriales > Mycobacteriaceae > Mycobacterium. Next base: position 1,977 of record CAZOIX010000952.1, on the reverse strand, counting down.
GGCCGAGCCGTCATCGAGCGTCAGCCACAGATACTTTCCGCGTCGGCCGGTGCCCACGATGCGCGAATTCAGCAGCCGCGCAGTCAGATCGGCGGGCCCGGCCTCGTGACGGCGCACCGCGCGGGGGTGGTGCACCCGGACGGCGCTGATGGTCTTGTCGACGACGTGTGCGTCCAGCCCCCGACGAACGACCTCGACTTCGGGAAGCTCAGGCATCTACATCTGATGCGGATTCGAGCGCATTCCACGCCGCCGCGGCGGCCTTGAGTTCGGCCTCCTTCTTGGTGCGGCCGACCCCCTTGCCGTACTCCGTGTCGGCGACGACCACGACAGCGGTGAATTCCTTGTCATGGTCGGGACCGGTCGACGTCACGACGTACGACGGGGCACCCATACCGCGGGATGCGGTCAGCTCCTGCAGACTGCTCTTCCAGTCCAGCCCCGCGCCCAGCGTCGGTGCGGTGTCCAGCAGCGAGGCGAACAGTCGCAGGATCACCTCCCGCGCGGTGGCAATACCATGCTCCAAATAGATTGCCCCGAGCAGGGATTCGACGCCGTCAGCGAGGATGCTGGCCTTGCCGGCACCCCCGGAGTTCTCCTCCCCCTTACCGAGCAGGAGGTAGGCGCCGAGCCCATCCGATGAGAGTTCGCGACCCACGTCTGCCAGTGCGTGGGTGTTGACGATGCTGGCACGTAGCTTCGCCAGATCCCCCTCGGTGCGATCGGGATGACGATGGTAGAGCTCCTCGGTGATGGTCAGCCCGAGCACGGCGTCGCCGAGGAACTCCAAACGCTCATTGGTGGGCAGTCCGCCGTTCTCGTAGGAGTAACTGCGGTGGGTGAGCGAGACGGTGAGCAGGTCTTCGGGAAGGTCGACCCCCAGCGCCTTGAGCAGCGGGGCCCGGTCAGTCACCGGTGTCCTCATCGAACATGCCCGCCAACTTGGCCCAACGTGGATCGAGCTTTTCGTGGTGATGTCCGGGTTCGGCCGTCGCCAGCGCCACTCCGCAATCGGGACACAGCCCAACGCAGTCGGGTCCGCACAGCGGCGCGAACGGCAATGCCAGGCCCACGGCGTCGATGATCGGCTGTTCCAGGTCGACGGTGTCGTCCACCACGCGGCCGATCTCGTCGGCTTCGGTGGTCTCATCGGTGGCGCTGTCGGGGTAGGCGAACAATTCGGTGATGTCGATGTCGACGTCTCCGGTGACCGGTGTCAGACAGCGCGCACACTCACCTCTGGTCGGGGCGGACACTGTCCCGGAGACCAGAACTCCCTCCGAGACGGATTCGATCCGAAAATCCAGATCCAGCGGGGCGCCCTCGTCGATCGCGATCAGGTCCAGGCCGATCCGCACCGGGCTGGGCACCGTCTCCGCGATGGTCATCATCGACCCGGGCCTGCGCCCCAGCCTGGAGATGTTCAGCACAAGCGGCGAACCGGACGCGCGCCGCGCCGGCGCCTTCGCATGCGTCGCCATAAGTGTCGATCTTACGGCGACCGCCAGATGGCCTAGCGTGCTGCGTAGTCGTGGGTACCCGCTGCGGTCCGCAGTTGGTGCCGACCGCGCCCCACCGACCGCAGGGTTCCGTTCAGGAAGTCCTCGAATTCGGCGAGCTTGCTGTCGACATAGATGTCGCATTCGCCGCGCAGCCGGTCCGCCTCGGCGTGGGCCGAATCGATGAGACGTGTGGCCTCGGCGGTGGCCGTCGAGACGATCTCGGTCTGTGAGACGAGCCGCTGTTGCTCTTTGATGCCTTCCTGGACGGCCTTCTCGTAGGCGAGGTTGCCGTTCTCGATGAGCCGGTCGGCCTCGGTCTTGGCGCGTCCCACGTTCGCCTCGTACTCGCGCTTTGCGGTGGCCGCGAGGCGACTGGCCTCCTCGCGGGCCTCCCCGACCATGCGTTCGCTGTGCTGGCGCGCCTCTCCTACCATGCGGTCGGCCTGCGACTTCGCGTCGGCAAGCAGCCGGTCGG
>CAZOIX010000951.1:0-2146 GCA_964579685.1 uncultured Mycobacterium sp. | reverse complement strand
TCGGAGAACTCGTCGACCAGAATGAACAACGCCGGCAACGGCGGTAGAGCGGCCCCCTGCGATCGCGCGCGCCGATATTCGGTGAGGTTGGCAAACCCGCCCGCCGCACGAAGCACTTCCTGACGCCGGGTCATCTCACCGGCGAGCGCATCACTCATCCGGCCGACAAGATGCGCATCCCCAGCCAGATTCGTGATGACTGCGCCGACATGGCGGGCGCGCTCCAGCCCGAAGAATGTTGCGCCGCCCTTGAAGTCCACCAGGATCAGGTTGAGTACATCCGGTGGATGCATGGTGATCATCCCGAGTGCCAACGTGCGCAGAAGTTCAGACTTGCCGGATCCGGTGGCACCCACGCACAACCCATGGGGTCCCATGCCGTTCTGCGCGGCCTCGTTGATATCGAGTCGCAGGCACCCACCGTCCTGCGTGACACCGATGGGAACCGGTCTGATACCGACGTCATCGGTGGTCGCCCGGTATTCCTCGACGTCGAGACCATCCCGGTCGGCAATCCCCAGCAAATCCAGCCAGCCGAGTGCGTCGGCCCGCCTGCTGTCCGCCGCGAGGGGGCGGTACGGCGCAAGACGACGAGCACATATCGATGCCTGTGAGATCGTCAGCAGGTCTGGCCTCGCAGTCACCTCGTCGCGACTCTGCCCGTTGACGGTGACGCCTTCGCCGCCGACTCTCACTCGCAGGCCCTGTGGATCGGCGGCCCCGTCCGGCGGCGCACCCACCTCGACGATGGAGACACCGCTGTCGAACACGTCGCGTGCACGACCTTCCGACTCGCGGTGGTCCAGTATCAGCACGATGTGGCGGTGTTCCGTGCCGCCGGACGCAATGTCTTTCGCAGCCTGCGCCAGGCTTCGGTACACCAACCTCACCGAACCCGCATTGTCTACGGCGGATGAATGCTGATGGTGCGGGAGCCATTTCAACCATTCCCATTGCGCAGCGGTCTCGGCGTCGACTACCACGCAGATCGCCAGGTGGTCGGGGCCGTGCAGAACAGCCAGTTGACAGAGCATCGACCGAATCAGCGCCCTGGCGACGCGCTCATCACCGTCCACGGTGATCACCGGAAATGAGCGCAATGCCACCGCGATCGGCACATCGGCGACCATGGACCTGGCGCGAACCAATCTCTGCATCGCGGTCACGGTGACGAGGTCCAGTTCGTCACCACCGGTGAGGTCCGGCGCGACCAACGCCGTGCGCAGTCGCTCTTCACCGATTCCTATGCGGACAACGCAAAAGTCCGGATCTTCGGGGCTGCGCTCCCACATCCGACCGCTGCCCGCCAGTGTCCACAGCGTTCGAGGTTCGGGATGGCACCACAGCAGTGAACGACGTTGGGCGTCGGCTGTGGTTGCGGTCGACTCGTCCAGGGTGTCGAGGTAGTGGAGGTACTTCTGGCGCTCCTTGTTGATGTCCGCGGCGCGGTTGGTACCTCGCGCACCGTAGACCAGCGTCCCGAGCACCGACGTCAGCATCATCACGGGAAAGAACACATACATCGGGTGGCGCATCGTCGGCGAACCTGACCTGAAATAGACCGCCATCATCCCGACGGCCGCGACGAGCATGACGACCGGTAGCAGGCGGGCAAGCGGGTTCACCGCCGTAGGCGCCGGGAGCTGCGGCGGCGCCTCGACCACGACAGGATCCACCGCAATGGGCGGCCGAGGTATTCGCGGTGCGCGGACGAAGTCCATCAACCAGAGGACGTCGTGACCGTCCGCCTGGTTCCCTCCGCAAACCATCCCCAAGCGGTGAAGTTGCTGCGATCTCGTTGCCCAGAAGCGAGTTACGGTGATTTCGCGTCTGCGCCAAGGGGGACTGATGTCAGATCGGGCATGCCGGCTCACCGTTGCGGCCTGCGGCGACGACACACACCGCGCGGTCGATCTGGCGATTCCTGCTGATGTTCACCTCGACCAGTTTCTGCCGCAGGTCGTCGAGTTGGTATATGGCGAGGACACCCGGCTGGTCGGCTGCGACTGGCGGCTGGCGAAACCGGGTGGTCTACCTATCGATGACTCTTTGAGTCTGAGCGACAACGGTGTTCGTGAAGGTGATGTGTTGCTGCTCACGTCAATCGTCCCGCCGGCGCCCGCACGGGTCGACTGGGCGGCGGGGG
>CAZOIX010000950.1:0-2147 GCA_964579685.1 uncultured Mycobacterium sp. | reverse complement strand
GGCTGGTACAGCTCGTAGGTATCTCCTTCCAGGCCTGCGCGAAGACGACGGGGACCGTGGTCGTCGAGAATGATCCCGTTGTCGGTGGTGGAACCGGGATCGTAGGGCAGTAACGCGATTTCGGTCAGACCGCGCAACATGATGAGATCGCGGTACCCGCGCGGCCCCACTCGGACAAGCGAAGCGCCCGCCCACGCGTCGACCAGCCTGCCGCCCGAGCGCCGATCCAGCACCACGGTTGTCCCCTCGGCGGGATCGATCAGACACGAGCTTCCGACGCCGTCGTCGCCGGTCAGGATCGCAGCGACCCACGTGCCGTCCCAGCCGATCAGTTCGGCGGTTCCTTCGGCGCCGGCCTGCCAATAGTCGATGCGGCGTGCATCACGGTCGTCGGGATCGGTTGTCACCACCCAGATCTGACTTCGGGATCCACCATCGGGCGCCACTTCACACGCGAGCCAGTGGCCATCCGCCGAATGGATGACCCGATTCACCGGGCCCTCGACCGGCAATTCGACGTCGCGCGACGAGCTCGCCCGCCAACCACGCAGGAAGCGTTGCACCGCGCGCGGATATCCGCCGTCGTCGACGAGGTGCGCGAACGCGGTGGCGTCCGGCGACATGGAAGCGCCGTAGACCCGGCGGACCTGCTGTGCCATCGGGACCAAGAGTAAACCGAGGTCGCGGGCGACAAACGTGGTGATCGCGACAGTCCGGACGAACCGATCCGTCGACGAGAGGGCGTACTGAGCGCCTGCACAGGTACCCTCGCTGAATTGAGGTGGATATGACCGAGTCACCACACCGCGGGGGTGACGAGCACTCGGGCTTCCGCGACGGGCCCGCGCCGACGCAGCCGCTGGGCGATACGTACCCGGGTTACACCGATCCGGCCTACGCCAGTCAGACGCCCTACGGTTCGGCCTACCAGGCCCCCGCACCGTCCCCGACGGAGCACCTACCGGCCTACTCGCCGTATGGCTACGACCCCTACGCGACCGGCCCGTACGGTCAATATGGCGGGCAGTATCCGCCCGCGGATCAGGGCGAACCACCATCGGAGGAACCCAAGTCACCCCGCTGGTTGTGGGTGCTCGCCACGACGGCCGTGTTGGCCGTCATCGGCCTGGTGATCGCCTTGGTCATCGTCTATGACAACAGTTCCCGACAGGAGACGGTCGTCGCGCCGCCGCCGTCGCTTCCGGAGCCCAGCCCCCCCGCCCGAACCCCGACGACGTCGCGCACTCCCTCGATTCCGGTCCTGCCCCTGCCCACTCTGCCGTCGACACCGCCGACGACCACCTCGACCGCGCCCGGCCCCACGGAGACCGTCGTCTACAACGTCAGCGGTAACGGCCGGGCCATCAACATCACCTACGTCGACAACGGCGGGCTGCTGCAGACGGAGTTCAATGTCCTGCTCCCGTGGAGCAAGGAAGTCCAATTGCCGGAGCCCGCAAACGGTTCCGCGAGCATCAGTATCATCAACGTCGGCCGCGAGGTGAACTGCTCGATCTCGGTCAACGGCGTCACGGTCGAACAGCGCACCGGCGCCGGCCTGACGATCTGTACCGCACCTGGCTAGGCGCTAGGCGGCCGCCACCCGGCCCGGGGTCTTCACCGCCAGCATCGCCAGCAGGCCCGCCAACAGGACCACGATGAGCCCGCCCATACCGGCCCGGTCCGTGCCGAAGACGGCGATGAACGTCGAGAACAGGACCGGCGCCAGGTACGACACCGCCCGGCCCGTGGTGGTGTAGAGGCCGAAGGCGACCCCCTCCTTGCCGTCCGCCGACATGCGCAGCATCAGCGTGCGCGCCGCGGACAGCGTCGGCCCGAGGAACAGGCACAGCAGGAGTCCGCAGATCCAGAACGCCAGCACACCCGACAGCGTCATCAGGATCAAGCCGACGACGATCATCGCCGTCAACGAGCCCACGATCACGGGCTTGGCGCCGAACCGGTCGTCGAGCAGACCCCCGAGGACCGCGCCGATGGCGGCGATCACACTGGCGCTCACACCGAACAGCAGAACGTCGGCGGGCGAGACACCGTAGACCTTGACCCCGAGCACCGCGCCGAAGGCGAAGACACCGGTGAGCCCGTCGCGGAACACCGCGCTCGCTCCGAGGTAGTAGATGACGTTG
>CAZOIX010000949.1:0-2152 GCA_964579685.1 uncultured Mycobacterium sp. | reverse complement strand
CGTCCTGGACCACGTCGACGCGACGGTTGGCGAACCGGCGCTCGTCGCGCAGCCGGCAGATGTGGAACTCGAGATCCTTGTCGGGGTCGCCGCCCGCGATGAAATGCGCCGACAGCGCGCTGGGAGGCAGCTCGTTCCTGAGGCTGCGGGTCGCCGCCACCAGCGACTGCGCCAACATCTGGCCGCCGAACGTACGTACCGGATTCTTGCTTGGATGCGAACCGACGTAGATGTCGTCGGCGACCTGGCGGAGATCGAGTATCGCCAGCAGCTCCTCCAGGTCGGCCGTCGACACTCGGTTCCCCCTATCCGCCGGGGTTAGACATCGTCCTCCCCGATCCGGTGCACGTGGATCAGATTGGTGGAGCCTACTGTGCCCGGCGGAGCGCCCGCGATGATGACCACCAAGTCGCCACGCTTGTAGCGACCGAGTTCGAGCAGCGACTTGTCGACCTGCTTGATCATCCCGTCGGTGGTTTGGATGTGCGGCACGATGAACGTCTCGGTGCCCCAGCTCAGCGCGAGCTGGCTGCGGACCTCGGGCAGCGATGTGAACGCCAGCAGCGGCAGCGGGGTGTGCAGCCGCGCGAGCCTGCGGACGGTGTCGCCGGATTGCGTGTAGGCCACCAGCGCCTTTGCGTCCAGACGCTCGCCGATGTCGCGGGCGGCGTACGAGATGACACCTCGTTTGGTGCGAGGCACATGGGTCAGCGGCGGGACCACGACCGAGTTCTCCTCGACCGCCGAGATGATGCGGGACATCGTCTTCACGGCCTCGAGCGGGTACTTACCCACCGACGTCTCCCCCGACAGCATCACCGCATCGGCACCGTCGAGCACGGCATTCGCCACATCGGATGCCTCCGCACGGGTCGGCCGCGAGTTCTCGATCATCGACTCGAGCATCTGGGTGGCGACGATGACCGGTTTGGCGTTCTCCCTTGCCATTTGGATGGCACGCTTCTGCACCAGGGGAACCTCTTCGAGCGGCAGCTCGACGCCCAGATCGCCACGGGCGACCATGATCGCGTCGAATGCCAACACGATGGCCTCGAGATTGTCGATGGCTTCGGGCTTTTCGAGCTTGGCGATGACGGGCACCCGCCTGCCGACGCGATCCATCACTTCATGGACGAGTTCGATATCGGCGGGTGAGCGGACGAACGACAGCGCGACCAGATCGACCCCGACCTGCAGGGCGAACTCGAGGTCCTCGATGTCTTTCTCCGACAATGCGGGAGCCGACACGTTCATGCCCGGCAGCGACATGCCCTTGTTGTTACTGACGGCGCCGCCCTCGGTCACGGTGCATATGACGTCGTGGCCGTCGATGTTGTCGACGACCAGGCCGACGTTGCCGTCGTCGACCAGGACCCGGTCCCCGGGTGTGGCGTCCTCGGCGAGCCTCTTGTAGGTCGTCGACACCCGGTCGTGGGTGCCGTCACAGTCGTCGATCGTGATCCGCACCTTCTCGCCCTCGGCCCAGAAGGTGGGTCCGCCGGCGAAACGGCCGAGCCGGATCTTGGGGCCTTGAAGATCGGCCAGGATCCCGACCGCACGCCCGGTGGCGTCGGATGCGGCACGGACGCGCTTGTAGTTGGCTTCGTGGTCGGAGTACTCACCGTGGCTGAAGTTCAGCCGCGCGACGTCCATTCCGGCCTCGACCAGCGCCCTGACGGCGTCGTCAGTCGCGGTGGCCGGGCCCAGGGTGCAGACGATCTTTCCGCGTCTATTCACGCCTGGAAGCATAGTCGTTTATCGATTCAGACGACGGCCAGCGGCAGCGCGCCCGGAATCACCGGGGAGGGCAGGTCGGACTCCCCCATCAGGTATTTGTCGACCGCGTGCGCCGCGCTGCGGCCTTCGGCGATGGCCCACACGATCAGCGAGGCGCCCCGGTGTGCGTCACCACACACGAAGACGCCCGGCGCGTCGGTCTGCCAATCCGATCCGCACGGCAGGGCGCCGCGACGGTTGAGTTCGAGACCGAGACCATCCAGCAGCGGCATGTGTTCGACGCCGTCGAACCCGATGGCCAGCAACGCCAATTCACACGGAAGCTCCAGCGAATCCCCGACCGGTGTGATGATCCGGCGCCCGTCCCCGTCGCGTTCGACCGTGAGGAGGGGGCCCGCAGCGCCGCCGCGGCTGA
>CAZOIX010000948.1:0-2155 GCA_964579685.1 uncultured Mycobacterium sp. | reverse complement strand
GACCAACCTCGGCTTTCGAAGGGCGATGGCCGCCGAAGGGCTCGAGGTCCGCTGGACCGACGTCGGCGACCGCTACGTGCTGGCCGAGATGCGCTCCGGCGGCTTCGCGCTGGGCGGCGAGCAGAGCGGCCACGTCATCGACCTCGACCACGGGCCGAGCGGCGACGGCCTCGCGACCGCCCTGCTCCTGCTGGCGGCGCTGCGCCGGCGCGGGACCACGCTGGCCGAGGCGGCGGCGGTCATGTCGCGCATGCCCCAGCGGCTCGTGAGCGTCCGGGTCGCGCGCAAGGGCGAGCTCGCGACGGCGGCGCCGGTCTGGACGGCCGTCCGCGAGGCCGAGGAGGCCCTCGGCGACGACGGCCGCGTGGTCGTGCGCGCGTCGGGGACCGAGCCGCTCATCCGGGTGATGGTCGAGGCCGCTGACGAGGACACCGCACGCAGGCTGGCTGTTCGGGTGGCGGAATCGGTCAGCGAACAGCGCTGATCGGGGGAACCCGCGGGCAGGGGCCCGCGTCCAAGCTCTACATGGGAGAACGAGCCGTCGCGCGCGTCGATGTCACTGCGCTGCTGGACGTCGCAGGTGAGTACCAGGCTGCAGCAGACGCCGTCGAGGCCATCCGCATCCGGCTTGGGCGGTTGCAGTTCGGCGGCGCCGCCGCGGGCCGCGTGCACGTCGACCGTGGCGAGGCGGTGCGAATCGCCGTCGACGGTATCGCCGATCAATTGGGGGAATGGTCGCGGGCCTCGGCGGAGATCGCTGCCACGCTGCGGGCCACCGCGCACCGCTACGACGAGGCCGACATGCGTGCCGGGCGCCTGGTGGGGTGAGCAGTGGTCGAAACATTCGATGCTGCTTCACGGTTGGCCGAAGGGCGGCCGGCCGCCGAGGCCGTCTCGGACTACGTATGGGCTTGCCATCTGCTGGGTTACCAGGACCCGGACCTGACGCTGCACGCATCACAGGTGCGCGACTGGTATGGCAGCGAGGACGGAATCGACCTGCGTGCGCTGGACGCCGATAGCGAGGCGCTGCGCGCAGCCGCGGCGTCGGCCGAAGGGGTGCTCGCCCGTCAAGAGGTACAGCTCCTATCGATGGCGGTCGCATGGCAAGGCCCAGGGGCGCACACGTCACGGGAGTTCCTACGTCGTCATGGTGAGGCATCGGCGGCCGTGGTGAACGCGGTGCGCCAAGCGGCAGAATCGCTGGCTGTGCTTCGGGATCAATTGTGGCACAGCGTCGATGGGAAAGTCGCCGCAACCATCGCGGCAGAGAGTCGGGCCGTGCGAGCGGACTGGCAGGCCGCGGTGCAGACGGTGACAACTGGCGCCGGAGACCGTGCCAAAGCCAGTGAGCTCGTCGACCAAGAGGTCAAACCATTCGTCGACAACGATATTCGGTCCGAATGGTTGACGGCGATACGCTCGGCAATAGCTGCCGTATCGAATGCTTACGACACCGCGGCGGCCGAGCTGGCCTGGAAGTTTCCCGCAGAATTCGACGTCCCCGGCGAGTTCGGCCCTACCTGGTCGGCGCCACCGATCGGCGATGTGGCGACCGCCCCCGCAGGCACACCGCCGGTGTGGTCCGCAGCGCCTGCGGCGCAGCCGCTTCCGGGGCCGTCAGCGTTGCCTCCACCACCAAGTGCCCCGCCCGTCGAACCCGCCGCCGCGATGGCACCGCCGTCGTTGCCGTCGGTTGGCGGGGCAGGAATGCCCGATATCGGAAGCGGACTGTCCGGCTTTGGCGGGCAACTCGGCGACATGCTGGGTGGCCTGCTTGGTTCGTCGCAGGACGCGTTGTCGGACCTGGCGGAGATCGACGAGCCGCCCGAACCCGACGACGAGCCCGACGAGGATGACCAAGAAGATGACGAAGAAGGTCTAGACGACACCGAAGATACCGAGGCGGACCCCGCGGACGATGTCGTCGCCGAGTCGCAGCCCGAAGAACCGCCGGCAGATCCGCCACCACCGGCGCCGACCGAAACGCCGATTGAGCCGCCACCGCCGATCGAGCCCCTTTCCGCACCGGAACCTGCAGCCGCAGGTACGCCATGTGAGATCGCCGCGAACGAGTTGCCGCAGGTGGGTGAGTGAACGCTAGAACGGCGGCGGTGGACGCGAGTTGTTGTGTTCGCGTTCGGCTTTGATGCGT
>CAZOIX010000947.1:449-2156 GCA_964579685.1 uncultured Mycobacterium sp. | reverse complement strand
CTCAACAGGCCAGTGCGGTCACCGTCACCGGAGACGAACCCGAGATAGACCACCAACAGGAGCACCACACTCCCGAAATACCCTGCGCCGAAACCAAATCCAGAGATCTGGCCGGAGGTCTGCGGAGTGGACAGCTGGCGCAGCATGGCGTTGTACGGCACGTTGGCCAGGTCGTTGCACGCCGAGACGCCGGCGATCAACAAGAGGCCGAGCGCCAGGTAGTGGTAGTCCTCCCGGACCACGCTCATCGCCGCCGTCAGCGCGATCGCGACCGCGCTGAGCACGGCCAGCGTGCTCCGCCGCCGCCACGGTGCGTCGACCCACACTCCCGTCAGCGGCGCGAGCAGGGCGACCACCAGGCCGGCGCCCCCCAACGCCCAGCCGAGCCAGCTCGTCGCGCTGGTACCACCCGGCAGCCCGTCGCCGACGGCATCGGTCAGATAGATCGAGAACACGAAGGTCACGACGACGGCGTTCAAACCGGTCGAACCGAAGTCCCACAGTGCCCACGACACGATCTGCGACCGTCGCGCGGTGCCCGCGGACGACCGCAGTTCGCTCATGGACGCCCAGGATATAGTCCGGCCCATGCCTGTACCCGCTCCCAGCGCGGATGCCCGTGCTGTCGTCACCGGCGCCTCGCAGAACATCGGCGAGGCGCTGGCCATCGAGCTCGCGTCCCGCGGGCATCACCTGATCATCACCGCACGTCGCGAGGATGTGCTGAGGGCGCTGGCGGACAGGATCACCGGGCAGTACGGCGTGACCGTGGAGATACGCCCCCTCGACCTCGCCGATCCGGCCGAACGCGCGAAGTTCTGCGACGAGCTGGCCGGCCGCAACGTCTCGATCCTGTGCGCCAACGCCGGCACCGGAACGTTCGGGCCGATCGCGTCACTCGATCCCGAAGTCGAGCGGGCTCAGGTGCAGCTCAATGTCCTTGGTGTGCACGATCTTGCGCTGGCAGTGGTGCCCGGCATGGTGGACCGCAAGGCGGGCGGCATCCTGATTTCCGGTTCGGTCGCCGGCAATTCGCCGATACCGAACAACGCCACCTATGCGGCCTCGAAGGCGTTCGTCAACACGTTCAGTGAGTCGCTGCGCGGCGAGCTCAAACGCGAGGGTGTACACGTGACGCTGCTGGCACCGGGACCGGTGCGCGAAACGCTGCCCGACGCGCAGGAACAGTCGCTGGTGGAGAAGCTGATCCCCGACTTCCTGTGGATCTCGACCGAGTACACCGCCAAACTCTCCCTGGATGGCCTGGAGCACAACAAGATGCGGATCGTCCCCGGGGCGACCAGCAAGGCGATGTCGGTGGCCACCGGCTACAGCCCGCGCGCGATCGTGACACCGATCGTCGGCGCCGTCTACAAGAAGCTCGGTGGCGGCTAGCGGCGGCGCCGGCGGCCGGTCCCGAAGATGCTCCGGGTGATCTCGCGGCCTATCACGGTGCCCGCCGAGCGCATCGCACTCTTGAAGGCCGGGCTGTCCATCACCTTCTCGAGCATCCCGGGTTCGGCTGTGCCGCGGCTCTTCACCTGGCCCGATGTGCTGGCTCCCCCGACATCAACCGGGACGGGCGGCGGTAGCGCCGAGTCGACCGACGGTGGCGGCGCCAACCTGGTCGACAGTCGCTCATAGGCGGAGTCACGGGGGAGCGTCGGGCCGTGCGTGCGGTGCTCCTCACCCGGCTTCAGTCAAGAA
>CAZOIX010000947.1:0-439 GCA_964579685.1 uncultured Mycobacterium sp. | reverse complement strand
GGTCGATGGTCTGGCCGTACTCGGCCTGCAGCGCACTCGCCTTCGCCGCCGTCGCGATCGCCTCATTGCCGATGGTGTCCATCAGCGAGCGCGGTGCCCGCATCCGCGTCCACGCCACGGGTGTCGGCGCGCCCTTCTCCGACAGCACGGTGACGATCGCCTCGCCGATGCCCAGCGACGTCAACGCCTTCTCCAGGTCGTACACCTCGGTCTTCGGGTAAGTGCGCACGGTCTTCGCGAGCGCTTTCTGGTCGTCGGGGGTGAACGCACGCAACGCGTGCTGGACGCGCGCACCCAGCTGCGAGAGCACGGCGTTGGGCACGTCCGTTGGCAACTGGGTGCAGAAGAACACCCCGACGCCCTTGGACCGGATCAACTTGACGGTCTGCTCGACCTGTTCGAGGAAGGCCTTGGACGCATCGGCAAACAGCAGGTGGGC